>CAXTNZ010000001.1:0-81663 GCA_964245695.1 uncultured bacterium
GGCGGAATTGGCAGACGAGCTAGATTTAGGTTCTAGTTCCGAAATGAGTGAAGGTTAAAGTCCTTTCATCCGCACTTTTGAACAATTGTAGTTTTAAAGCTACAATTCCTGCTTAGATAATTATCTCAGGAGCGACTGTAAGCTTTAACTGTATTTTTGCCTCAGCAAAAATACAGTTAAAGTCGCTCTATTGATTGCTGGGTGTGGAAATCACGCTATTTTTCACATTGGCAATAGAAGTTTTTCTCATAATCAGTGGAAAAATTTGACAGCTATTTATAAAAAGGCAAACTGCAAACGCAACGCTAATCCGAATTCTATTAGCCTAGATCGGTGAGATTAAACCTTGTATAAAAAAACTTTTAAATTGGGACTGATTGTATTAATATTAAATCTAATGTCTGGACTCTTTGAGGAAATCAGACAAAAAATGGCACTAGTAACGGGTGAGAACATCTATCGTGCATGAGTAATTTTTTTTAACAGCAGGTAATTGTACTTATTGTTAATTTAACTTTACCCTAAGTTGCCAAACCAAATTTTACTTAAGTGCCAATACTCGAAATTTGCCAGTTTTATCTTGTAACTGACGACAGTATTATTGCGGTTACAATTATAAAACGTTTACTTCAGGGTGAGTGCCTTCATCTAGTCTTTACATTTTTTTGGCTTATTCTCAAAAAATGTCTGTTAATCTCAGTATAAGTAAGTAAAATCACTGCCATAAATCAGTAAATAAAGTATTTTTATTGTATAATTTTAGACTATTTTTACTGATGGCGCTACAAATTCTGCACTTGCCCTTTTGTCTTTTAGGCTACAAGAACTATGATATTTGATATTTGATTTTAATTGTGTTAAATCTCTGTACAATTTTAGATTAAATGTATCGAATTTATCGCTGGTAAAAGTAAAATGAGCACAACTTCTCTAGGTAGCTACAAGTTTTCCCAGAAACTACACCCGCTATCTCTGTTGGCACAACTAACCAGTAGGCGTGCTACAGGGTGCTTAAGAATATTTACCGGGAAAGTTTCTTGGTCAATTTATCTAGAGGACGGTAAACTTACTTACGCCTCTTATTCAGATAAACTGTATGAGCGGCTTGACAGTCACTTGAGGCAGTTAAGTCAGCAAATTCCCGCTCTTAACAGTGCGACTCGGATGCAGGTGCGGCTGATATTTGAACCGAAGGAAGAAAATCAGTCAATACCAGAAGCAGATTATCAAGCTATTTGCTGGTTGGTCAAGCAAAACCATATCACCCCTCCAGAAGCAGCAACACTGATAGACAACTTGGCTAAAGAAGTGCTGGAGTCATTTCTTACCTTAAAAGAAGGGAGCTATCAGTTTAATGCGGAAAACCCCTTAGATCAACTGCCAAAATTCTGTTGCTTGGATCTGCGGTTATTAGTCGAATACTGTCAGAAGCAGTTACGAAATCAGCAAAATAGTCAGTTACCACTTCCGGCTGCTAGAGGTTCCGAAGTTGCGCCACAATCCAAGCCGCCGGAAACTCAGCCACTATCTCAAATGAAACGGCAACAATTGCCAAAGCAAAGCAATCTTGATAATCAAGATAGTAGCAATAACAGAACTGCCCAGCAACCTGCTGGCAAAAATCTGTATAGAGTTGCCTGCATTGATGATAGCCAAACAGTTTTGAATTCCATCAATAACTTTTTGGATGAGAGCACATTTTCAGTTGTCATGATCAACGATCCGGTGAAAGCGTTGATGCAAATTCTTCGTAGCAAGCCTGATTTAATCTTACTAGACGTTGAGATGCCTAATTTAGACGGCTACGAGCTATGTTCATTGTTGCGGAGGCATTCAGCTTTTAAAAATACACCTATCATTATGGTGACGGGCAGAACAGGATTTATAGATAGAGCCAAGGCAAAAATCGTCAGAGCATCAGGCTATTTAACCAAGCCTTTTACCCAACCAGAATTGCTGAAAATGGTGTTTAAACACATCGGTTAATTTCCGAAAAAGTGCAAAGAATAACAAAAAGCAAATTTAGTAGACCCAAATTAGTTTTTTAGGAGATTTAGGAGTGAGCCTTATTTTGCTTGGCAAAATTCTGATTGTCGAAGATTCCAAGAGCGAATTGGAACTGATGAGCCATTATCTCAATGAGAGTGGTTACAACGTAATTAAAGCAAGTGGTGGAAAAGAAGCTTTAGAAAAAGCATTGTCAGAACAGCCAGACGTAATCGTTACTGATGTAGTAATGCCGGGAATGAGCGGCTTTGAGTTGTGTCGCTCTCTCAAAAGAAATCCCGCTACTGAAAAAGTCCCGATAGTGATTTGTAGTTCCAAAAATCAAGAAATTGATCGGTTGTGGGCGATGAAACAAGGTGCTGATGCTTATGTAACTAAGCCTTATACTCGCGAACAACTTCTGCGAGCTATTAAATCAGTGGCGATTTGAATCAATGAATAATTCAAAGAGTATACTCGCTGACAAACAAACTCAAAATAACTTGGGAGATGGCTATCTCAAGTTTCAATTAAATCGTCAGACTGCTGCTGTTTTATCAATGAAGCACACGCAAGAAGCGATTGTTGTGCCTGTTGAGACTGTAGCCTCAATGCCAAATATGCCAGCGTGCATACTGGGATTAATGAATTGGCGCAGTCGCATAGTTTGGGCAATTGATCTGCCAAGGATGCTGAATCTAGAATGCCTAGACTATAGACAGCGGCAGTACAATGTGATAATTATCCGAGTCGAATCAGTGCTTTTAGGTTTAGTAGTGCAAGAGATAACAGGTACAACCAAGTTCAGTCCTGATCATATCCGTTCTCCTGTAGGACAAGTAGCATCTAGTTTAGTTCCATATTTACGTGGATGCGTTGTGCAACAAAAAGAAATATTGCTGGTTTTAGATGCACAGGCGATTGTACAGTCTTCTATTCTCCGCAGTGATTAGGGTGTATTACTAAAAAAAGGGATTTTTAGTGTTCTGATAAACCTATTCAGGGGAATTACCTTATGTTTAATAAAACTGATGCTGCTAAGACTCAAGTTACAGATAGTAATATATTACAATTGGCAAGTAAACCTCCGATGCAAATAAATCGGAATTCTCCCCTGAATCATGCATTTGCTTCTTTCAAACGGCTGAGGTTGCGTACTAAAGCTACAGTTTTAGCGATCGCCTTCGGCACACTACCAGTATTGGGGATTGGAGCGCTCGCATATCACGTTTCTAGCCAATCGATTACTAAGAAAATTTCCGCTCTGCAACAAGCTGAAGCCGAGGGTTTGGCAGACAAAGTAAACCGTTTCATGATTGAACGGTATGGCGATATTCAGATATTGGCTAATCTTCCCACTTTGACAAATCCCAGCGTTAGGACATTTATAAGTCAAAAAGATAAACAAGCAGAACTGGACAAATTTATAGAAAGTTATAAAGTCTATGACAGCATAGCCGTATTCGATTTGAACGGTGAGCCGATAGTGCAATCGCAAGGAGAACCCCTCCCGAACCATAGCGATCGCGATTACTTTCAAGCAGTACGGCAAAGCGATCGCCCATTAATTAGCCAGCCACAAGTATCCAAAAGTACAAATATTAAAAGCATTTTCACTGTTGCACCTATTAAAGATACCGTCTCCGGGCAAACCATCGCCATAGTCCAAGCGCGTATGCCCGTAAAATATTTAGAAGATGTAATTAAAAATGACGCTCTTGCTGGACAAGAATACCATTTGATTGATGCTTCGGGAAAATTTTTCTTGGCATCAGAAACTAAGCAAATAGGTAGAGAAGCCAAAAAAGATTTTCCTGGTTTGGCTAAACTACAAGCAGCAAAAAAAGAAGGCACCTTAACAACAATTAACAAAATTGACAATAAAGAGCAGTTAGTCAGCTACGCCGCCAAAAACCTCAACGGTTTGCCAGATTTGAAATGGCAAGTAATTTTGGCTAAAGATACAGCAACTGCATTTGCGCCGCAAAATGACTTACTCTTGACTATATTAGGTGGAACGTTAGTAACAACATTGTTCGTGGCTGCTCTAGCAGCTTGGTTAGCTAAACGTGCCACCCAACCAATTTTGAATGCTAGTGAGACTGTGGCTAGGCTGGGGCAAGGTGAACTCAATAGCCGTATTCAGGTGGAGACAGAAGACGAAATCGGGGACTTGGGTCAAAATATTAACTTGATGGCAGAGCAAATACAGTTGTTGTTAAAAGAACAAGAACTGGATACTGAGCTAGCAAAAATACTTACAGAAATTACCTTGCGGATTCGCAGAAATCTTAAAACAGAAGATATTTATAAAACAGCGGTTAGAGAAGTTCGCTCCTGCTTGAAAACTGATCGCGTAGTCATCTATGTGTTCGATCAAAGTACCTGGGATGGAATTGTAGTTGCCGAATCAGTTGCTGCCGGTTTTCCGAAAATGATGGGAGTGGAAATTGACGATCCCTGTTTTCGGCAACGCCATGTAGAAACATATAAAGATGGTCGGGTGAGAGCAATCACCAACATTTATCAGGAGCCAAGCCTGAGCAATGGAAAATGTTACATCAATATGTTGGGAAAATTTGAAGTCAAGGGAAATTTAGTCGCACCGATGATTACAGAAGGTCAACTTGTGGGTTTAATGAGTGCTCATCAATGCGACAGTCCCCGTTTTTGGCAACAGGCGGAAATTGATTTGTTTAAGCAGGTAGCAAATCAAGTTGGCTATGCCTTAGAACAAGCAAAGCTTTTAGAGGAGGTAGAACAAGCCAGGGCTAGAGCGGAACAAGGTTCTGAAGATGAACGGGAACAAAAAGAAGCTCTGCAAATGCAACTTCTAGAACTACTTAGCGAGGTAGAAGGTGCAGCCAGTGGTGACTTGACAGTGCGTGCTGAAGTTACCACCGGAGAAATTGGCACCGTCGCCGACTTTTTTAACTCCATCGTCGAAAACTTGCGGTTGATTGTTACTCAAGTAAAACTTGCCGCTACTCAAGTGAATAGTGCGATCGGTTCTAACGAAGGAGCCATCCGCGAACTGGCAGAAGATGCTCTGCTTCAAGCTGGGGAAATCAACCGCACCCTAGATGCGGTTGACCAAATGACATATTCCATAAAATCTGTAGCCGAAAGCGCTCAGCAAGCCGCTTTAGTAGCACAGAGTGCTTCTAGCACTGCCAAAAAAAGCGGCAAAGCAATGGATATGACAGTGCAAAATATCCTAAAATTGCGCGAAACCGTTGGCGAAACAGCGAAAAAAGTCAAGCGGTTAGGAGAATCTACCCAACAAATTTCCCGCGTGGTGTCTTTGATTAATCAAATTGCCATGCAAACCAACCTACTCGCCATCAACGCTGGCATAGAAGCGGCGCGTGCTGGTGAAGAAGGTCAAGGTTTTGCTGTAGTTGCTGAAGAAGTGGGTGAACTAGCAGCCAGAAGTGCGGCGGCGACAAAAGAAATTGAACAAATTGTCGAGAACATCCAAAGAGAAACTAGCGAGGTGGTGCAGGCGATGGAAGTGGGAACCGCCCAAGTTGTGGAAGGAACCCGAATTGTAGAAGATGCTAAATACAGCTTGAGTCAGATTTTGGATGTTTCGCGCCAAATCGATTTCTTGGTGCAGTCGATTTCAACTGCTACCTCATCTCAAGTAGAAACATCGCAAACTGTCAGCCAGTTGATGCGAGAAATCGCGCTTGTATCCGAGCGCACCAGCTACTCTTCGCGCCAAGTTTCCGAATCTTTGCAACAAACTGCGGCGATTTCCCAAGAGTTGCAGGAAACTGTCGAGACTTTCAAGGTCGATTAACGCTAATTGCTAATTGCTAATTGCTAATTGTCTTTTTACCATTAGCTATTAGCCATTAGCCATTAATTATTAGCCATTAGCCATTAGCCATATGTCAAAGGACAAAGAACTTGAAATCCAGATGCAGTTTCTGGAAGAAGCAACAGATTATCTCAATACCTTGGAAGAGGTATTGCTGAAAATCGACACAACTAACCGCATCGAATTGGACAAAATTAATGCGGCACTCAGAGCTGCTCATTCCATCAAAGGTGGCGCCGGCATGATGGGATTTCGTGCCATGAGTGATTTGGCTCACCGTTTAGAAGATTCTTTTAAAGTCTTAAAAACTCAAAAAAACTCGCTTTTAATTGACACAGAATTACAAACTTTACTGCTATCTGCTGTAGATTGGCTGCGTCAGATAGTGGAATTGCTATCAGAAGGTAATGTTGTAGAAGATGATTGGTTAGCAACCTTTTGTTACCCGGTTTTTGAAGAACTGCATGAGCGTTTGGGCGATCCCACCCCAGAGGATATCTCAACTATACTATCAGCAGAAGAAGGGCAAGACATCATACCGTTGCTCTTTGAAACAGAAGTAGAAGGGTGTTTGCAACGTCTAGAATCTGTATTGGCAGATAGCCAACAACCCTGTTTGCGAGAAGAAGTTGCCATCATGGCAGCTGAGTTGGGCGGTTTGGGGGAAATGCTCCAATTGTCAGCTTTTACCCAACTTTGTGAGTCTGTAACGCACCATGTAGAAGCTGCTTTTTCTGATGCAGAAGTTGAACAAATTGCCCAGTTAGCATTAGAGGGATGGCGGCAATCGCAAGCTTTGGTGCTAACAAATCAACTAGATAGGCTGCCTACAGAAATTGAGGTGGGTGAAACAGCGATCGCCGAAGTAAGTTATGCTCAAATCGATCTGCTGTCAACAGAAGAAGCCATAGCTCAGTTTCTCGCAACAGATGAAGTTGAAACCTATAATTTAGAAACCCAAGAAGCTATAGCTCAGTTTCTCGCAACAAATGAAGTTGAAACCCACGATTTAGAAACCCAAGAAGCTCTAGCTCAGTTTTTCGCAACAAATGAAGTTGAAACCCACGATTTAGAAACCCAAGAAGCTCTAGCTCAGTTTTTCGCAACAAATGAAGTTGAAACCCATAATTTAGAAACCGAAGAAGCTGAAACCAATGTCTTGCAATCAGAATACACTGAAGAAGCTTGGCTAGATCATGAAATAATTGCCGCGAATTTTGAGTCGTTGGATGAAGATCTGATTGACGATGACAGTTCTACTATTGACGTGCCAGAACCAAGCGTAGTAGTTTCTAGAGAAATTCATACCACAGATTACAAATTTGTCGAACGCAAAGCAGAGCCAATTGGTGTTGGCAAAGAGCGTGATACTCAGGAAAATACAGTTCGAGTTCCCAGCAAGCAACTTGAGCAAATTAATGATTTATTTGGGGAACTGATCATCCAGCGCAATGGGCTGAACTTGCAAATGGAAAGATTACGCAAACTCGTACGCAATCTTAGCCAGCGAGTGCAAGTTTTGGATCGAGAAAATCAGCAACTACGTACAGCGTACGACAAAATTAATACTCATTCTGGGGTAGGATCTGGTTCATCATCACTAAGATTCCCCAGTAATGGCAATTCAGACAACTTTGCATTTGACGATAGCGACGATTCACCAGGCATAGAAAACGCATTTGATGCCTTAGAAATGGATCGCTATAACGATTTAAGCCTGCTGTCGCAGGAAGTAATGGAAACTATAGTTCAGGTACAAGAAGTCACAACTGATATTCAACTTAGTGTTGACGATACAGATCAATTTGCCAGAAAGCTAAACAAAACATCGAAGCAGTTGCAAACAAAGCTCACGCAAATACGGATGCGCCCGTTATCAGAGTTAATTGATCGCTTTCCCAGAGCTTTGCGCGACATGAGTGTAGAGTACGGCAAAAATGTACAGTTGAAAATTGAAGGCGGCAACACTCTGATTGAACGCAGCATTTTAGAGGCTTTAAACGATCCTTTAATGCATCTGTTAAGGAATGCTTTCGATCACGGCATCGAAGATCCATCCACCCGCCGCGCTGCTGGTAAACCAGAACAAGGATTGATTGAAATTAAAGCCACTCACCGCAGTAATCGCACAATCATTACTATGCGTGATGATGGTCGTGGCATTTGTTTGGAGAAAATTCGCAATCGTGCCAAAGGTATGGGGTTGGATGCAACTCTTTTGGCGCAAGCTAGTGATGAAGAACTGTTATCGCTAATTTTTGAACCAGGATTTAGCACCTCTGACCAAGTTACAGCATTATCCGGTCGCGGTGTCGGCATGGATGTGGTTCGCAGCAACCTTAAACAAGTCCGGGGAGATGTGAAAGTTGATACAGTACCAGGACTCGGAACTACCTTCACGCTGTCAGTGCCGTTTACACTCTCAGTGGCACGAGTACTTTTGGTAGAAAGCAATAGAATGCTATTGGCATTTCCCACAGATGTGATTTCGGAAATATTCTTACTCCAAAACGATCAAGTTCTCTCAATCGCTGGTAGCGAAGTTATCAATTGGAAAGGAACCATGCTGCCGTTGATTCGCCTGGGACAGTACTTAGAGTTTAATTGCCGCCGCTACAATAGCCCAGACCTAGAAACTCCCCCAGCGATTAATGCTGCCAATGTATTAATAGTCAAAGGCAGTAATCAGCCGGCGGCAGTGCAAATAGACCGTTGTTGGGGTGAACAGGAAGTTGCGATCCGCCAAGTTGAGGGAAATATACCTCTGCCTGATGGTTTGAGTAACTGTACAATTCTCGGTGATGGTCGGGTAGTGGCTCTAGTTAATACCAACGACTTACTGTATTGGATTGCCGCTAATCAGCGCACACCCAAAAGCAATCAGTTGCAATCAGCAAGCTTAAAGACCGCATTCCTCATGCCCCATCATGAGAAACAACCGAACTCACAGCCTGACAACCAGAAAGGCACGATTTTGATCGTAGATGATTCAATTAATGTCCGGCGCTATTTAGCCCTGACTCTGGAAAAAGGAGGGTATCAAGTAGAACAAGCGAAAGATGGTCAAGATGCTTGGGAAAAACTTCAGAGTGGCTTGCAAGTTCAAGCTGTGATTTGTGATATCGAAATGCCTCGCATTGATGGTTATGGCTTTTTAGGTCGTGTCAAATCAAACAATGATATGAGAAATATACCAGTTGCCATGCTGACATCTCGCAGCAGTGATAAACATAGGCAACTGGCTTTGCAATTGGGTGCTAGAGCCTACTTTTCCAAACCTTACAATGAGCAAGAATTGCTGCGAACATTGGAGCAAATGATTTTTTCTATGGCAGGAGCGGCGTCATCTAATTGAATTTAAATTTGCTAATAAGGTATGAAGCGATCGCGATAATTCCCAATTCTTAATAATTAGTTAAGTAAGTCAACCTAATTAAACATAAAATGCTTAGGATATAGATCCCCGACTTCTTTGAGCAGTCGGGGATCTGGGTGTTATGTTTATTTATACCCGCTTACTTATCAATTTTCTATTGCTCAAGATGCACACAGGTAAATTATCTGTGTACATCGGTGTTAATCTGTGGTTTCATTCTTTATAATGGGTTAAGTGCGTTTTTATACATACATCTTTTTTGGGATGCGATCGCATTCACCTGACCGGAATGCACCTGAAACTAACGCGCCATGTCAGGCGTAGAGGCGATCGCCTCTACGTCTAGTTCGCCGTTAGGCATTCCGAAGGCAAGAGAAGCGACGAGTCACGAGACATCGCTATATCTATACAAAGAATATAAAAGGTATGTTGTGATCAAGATCATGGCACAACAAGTATGGAAATTGCTAATAAGCGTTTATAGAAATATTACCTATTTGTCGCTTCCACCATATAAATAACTCTACAACAACAACTGATGGCAACATATTGGGCATCATAATGCCAAGCCGAAGAAATAAGGCGGTAGAACCGAAATTTCTTTGGTAGTTTCCACGTACAACTGTAGTATCAACTGATGGCAGACGCTTCTAGATGTTATCTCTCTGTCTCTCGGCAGAATTTCTGTGCCAAGTTTATTTTCAAGTGCCTACAGATCCAATGGGCAATTATCTGGAGTGTAGGTATTTGGACGTTATTGGCAGCTAAATTACAGGCAGCTCAAACATATGAGAACTGGAACTCATCCTCAGAATTGACCGAACAATACACCTTTGTTAGCAATCCGGAAAACCTTCGCCAAAATCAGGTAAGCAGCACTGCAACAGTGTTCTCTATTTCTGCCCAAGTAGATGAGAACAAAAACTCACCCTCAAAATTGACCGAACGAATCATTCCGGTTGCCAATCTGGAAAACCTCAACTCAGTACCTGATACTAAGTTGCATATCAAAACCTCACCTTCTAACTCCTCTGTTTGGCAAACAGAGGAAAACAAGAGCGCAAGCCAACTGGGGGGTGAAGTGATACGGATGAATGCAACTGCCGATGACAGCAAGCTTCCCTATCGATTAGAGCCAAAACCTCTTTTGATTGCTGCGCCAGAAAACTTCAATCCTGGTTTACGATTACCGCCACCACCACCACCCAAACCAGCACAGAATTCTAACCCACCGCCAACTTCCACTCAACGAGTTACGCCGGATGCAGTTTTGGACAGTATCCAAACAAACTTCCGTTATGATACCGATAACTTTGGTCAAGACAATTTATTCATCGAACCAACGACTCAGTTTCGATTAAGTAATGGCAATAAAATACTGTTCAAAACAGGTTATGACTACTTTGAGCAACGCGGTGTTGAATCAATTACCAACATTCCTTTTCAAGTTGGATGGGAAGGAAAAATTGGTCAAGTGACACTGCGTACAGCAGCAGGAGTCGATTTTTTCGACCGTCTACCTCTAGCTGTTAATTTTAATGGCAAAGTGGAGACTCCAATTACACAGATGAGAGTGTCTCGCTCAGGTAAATTGCTATCGGGTGTAGTGCTATCAGCTAACTTAGAACAGGGTCCTTATAAGTTTAATGCCCGAACTTTAGACAATCAAATTACTGCTTGGCGGTATGGACCTGATTTATACTGGCAGATTGACCGTGACACCAGCTTCTTCTCGTCATTGCGCTTGGGCAACTACAACGATGGTAATTTTGAAGTGCAGTCTTTTAGCAGGCTAGAGCGCAAGTTCGGACAATTTTCCGTAGCAGCTAACTTGTTCACTTGGAACTACGATCGCGACTTCGAGAGCAAGAGTGGCTATTTCTCCCCTGAAGATTTCCTCGTTTACAACGCAGAGGTGGGTTGGGAAGGAGATATTTCTACATTCTTACGCTGTCGGCTCGCTGCTAATTTGGGACAACAACGACTTAAAGGAGAATTTGACAACGCGAATACCTATCAAGCTCGCTGTACGGCAAAACTGTCGCCAAGTGTGGAGGCAGACCTTGGCTATAGCTTCTCGAATGTCCGCAATCAAGATACGGGGGGAAGTGCCTACAGTGGTAACTCGATAACAGGGCAACTGCGGGTCAAGTTTTAAGTACGAATTCATGAACTGCGTACACTCAAAGAGCATGAAAATCTCTTCTTCCCAGACCCTTTACCTTTTAAGCGGTAAGTCTGTGTTAGTTAGATTTAAAAATTGGGAAGAATGAACTTGGTAAGAAACTTCAAGCAAGAGTAACTTGCAAAATAATGAGGATTTAATAACCATGAATTCTGATTTTGAACCGCCACCAAAAAGCTGGTCAGTACTGGCTACCGTAGGAGGAGTAGTTACCGCTGTGTTAGTGATTGCTGGGCTAAATCTTTGGTCTAAGCAACTTTCTCCGACTTCTTCGGTACAAAAATCTAAAACATCAACATCCAAAACTGCTTCCCTACCCAAACAAGCTGATACAGTAGCAGAACTTGATGCCAAAACCGTGGTTTTGCCAGGGATACTCGTTCCTAAGAGCCAACTTACACCAGCCGCAACTCCCTATGTTGCTCCAGGAGTTGGAAAACTGACCCCAGAGGAAACAGCGATCGCAAAGTCAGCTTGGTTGTACTTTCAGCGCAACTGGAACGAAAAAACCGGCTTGGTTAATTCCGTCGATAACTTTGCTTCTGTAACTATGTGGGATCAGGCAGCTGCAATGGCTGCTTTAGTCACTGCCAAAGAACTTGACATCATCCCAGAGGCGGAATTTGAGACGAAGATGAAAACGATGTTGAAGACTTTAGCATCGATGCCTTTATACAAAGGAGAACTCCCCAACAAGGTCTACAACACTAAAACTCTCATACCGGTTAATTACGGTCAACTAGAGAAAAAAGAAGAAATAGGTTGGTCAGCCATCGATTTGGGGCGGATGGCAATCTGGCTAAAGATTGTCGGAGCCAAATATCCGCAGATGCGATCGCTCACCAAAGCCGTCTGGAGCCATTGGCAAGTAGCTCGTCTCACCAAAGCCGGGCAAATGTACGGTACTGCTGTCGTCTCTGGCAAAGAACAGTACAACCAAGAAGGTCGCTTGGGCTATGAGAATTATGCCGCTTACGGTCTGGGGCTGTGGGGCTTGGATGTCAACCAAGCCTTAGATTCTAAATCTTATGTGGCATTTGTCAATCTTTACGGACAGGGAGTTCCTTACGATCAGCGCGACTATGGAAACTCTGGGGCAAATAACTACGTCCTCAGCGAACCCTATATCTTAGACGGCATTGAAACAGGGTTTCAAGCTTTGCCTAAAGCATATGCCGACAGAATTTTAGCCGCTCAACAAGCTCGCTATCAAGCGACAAAACAATTAACTGCCGTCACCGAAGATAATCTGGATCGTTCTCCCTACTTCGTTTACAGCAGCTTGTTTGTCAATGGAAAACCCTGGGCTACCATCACAGATACCCGCGAACAGCACAACAATTTGCGGTTCCTCAGTGCCAAGGCGGCGATCGGCTGGCACGTACTATACAACACTCCTTACACGCGCTCCTTATTTAATTTCGTCCAAACTAATCTGAAGTCTGATAAGGGCTGGTACAACGGCTTCTACGAGTCTCTGCACGAGCCGAATCGAAGCCTCACCGCTAACAATAATGCCGTGATTCTGGAGAGCTTGCTTTATAAGCAAGTGGGACAGCCACTTACCGTATGGTCAGGGGTGCAGATACCGCGTTTGTCTTCCAATTGAAACTGCTAATCACAAGATTTTTCTGAATATGATGCACAAGCGCTTTCAACAAAAACTGTTGAGATGGATCGCATTGTTTCTAGTTGGGACACTTACGCAATTTTGGTTCTACATACCAACACCAGCCATGTCCCAAACTCCCAATGTTGCTACCACCTCCAGCAGCTGTAGTAGCATTACAGCCCCACTCACAACTGAGGAGCAGACTTACGCTCGTGCTGCTTGGCAGTATTTCGTCAAAAATTATCAGCCAGAAACAGGATTTACCAATTCAGTTGGGGGGTATCCCTCTGGCTCGCTCTGGGACATGGGAAATTACCTCATGGCATTGAATTCAGCCCGATGGTTGAATCTTATAGACCAACCAGACTTTGACGCTCGCCTGAATAAGTTTTTAACGACCCTGACTAGCCTGAAGCTATTTGAAGATACCTTACCAAATAAAGTCTATAACGCAGCTACCGGACAGATGGTTGATTACGGAAACAATCCGATTGAGCGGGGTATTGGCTGGTCTGCTTTAGACATTGGTCGTGTAATGGCTGCATTTGATGTCATCCGCACCTGTCATCCTCAATATAATGATTGGCTCAAGGGGATTGTGGCGAAGTGGCAATTAGGGCGAGCAATTAAAGATGGAGAACTACAGGGAGCCACAGTCCGACCTGATAAAAGTACTCTTTTGGTGCAAGAAGGAAGACTTGGCTACGAGGAATATGCTGCTAGGGGCTTTGAACAATGGGGCTTCAAAGCACCCAAGGCAATGGATTTGAAGCCCTTTAAGTTCGTCGAGATTAACGGTGTCCAGATCCCGGTTGATACCCGTGACTTTAAAAGCAGCGGCGCTAATAATTACGTTGTCAGCGAATCTTATATCCTGGAAGGCATTGAATTTGGCTTGCAAAGGGAATTAGCTGATTATGCTGCCAGGGTTTTAGATGTGCAAAAGCGGCGCTACGATGCTACAGGTCAGCTGACTGCGGTGTCGGAAGACAATATTGATCGCGAACCTTATTTTCTCTACAACACCGTTTACGCTAATGGTCAGACATGGGCAACAATTACTGATACTAACCAGCCTTATCCGCAGTTACGCAGCATTAGTACAAAAGCTGCTTTTGGTTGGCGTTATCTCTTCCCAGATAATGCCTATGCCCAAAAAGTTTTTGATGCTGTCAAGGATCTCAAGAGTCCCGATGACAATGGTTACTACGCTGGTATTTATGAGGAAACAAAGCAACCTAATAAAGCCTTGACTGGCAATACCAACGGGTTAATTTTGGAGATTTTGTACTACAAGGCTAGGGGAAATCGCCCTTTAATTGCTTCTGGTTTTGTTAATGTTGCCCCCGCACAGCCGAGTAGTAATGCTTCTGCCAATTCCAGCCCCCAACCTCCAACTACAACTCCAACTGCGAGTCGTCCCTCAACTGCTGTTACTACCCCGTCAGTTATGGAGGTGAGCGTTGCACCGATTCCGCCAGTTGGTACTCAAGAGTCATCCTCTAACCTCAAATTGGCTAGACCCCTGACGCTGATTGAACGGCGCTATGCAGAGGCGGCGTGGCATTACTTTGAGGCGAATTATCACGCGAAGAATGGACTAATTGACGATCGCAGTGACTTTAAAGGAGCAACTTTGTGGGGATTGGGAGATTATCTAGCAGCACTTCATGCAGCGCGATCGCTCGACATCATTTCCCCCCCACAATTTGACCAGCGCACCCGACATCTTTTAGGAGCCTTGACCAAACTGCCACTATATGCTAAAGAATTACCGAATCGCAGTTACGATACGCGATCGCTGCAACCAGTAGATTACGGCGGTAATCCAGTTTCCGAAGGCACTGGCTGGTCAGCTCTAGATGTCGGACGGATATTGGCAGCGCTTTATAACTTAAAGACTTATCATCCAGAATACACGGCAGCTGTCGATAAAATTGTCCTGGATTGGTCTTACTTGCGGGTCGTGCGGGATGGTGTTCTCTTGAGTTCCATCGTCACAAAAGATAAAGATAAGCGATCGCTCACGCAAGTGAATCCGGAAACACGCCTGGGCTACGAGGAATATGCAGCTCGTGCTTTTCAATTATGGGGGTTTGATGTCGAGCGCTCTGCTGTCGGTGGTAAATATCAAACTGCCTCAGTGGAGGGTGTTCAAGTGCCAATAAGGCGCACCCGCTCAGATACTAACTCAAAAAACCAATACACAGTTAGCAATCCTTTCTTGCTTTATAGTCTTGAGTTTGGTTTAGATCCGCAGATGCGCCAGCTTGTACAGCCAATTCTACAAGCTCAAGCCGAGCGCTACCGTCGCACTGGAACCTTCACTGCCTCAGCTACTACCCTAATTGACCGCAAGCCCTACACTGTCCACAGCACAATTACTGGACAGGGAGAACCTTGGGTGGCTTTAGGAGATAACGGCAAACCTATAGCGAACGGGCGATTGGTAAGTACGGCGGTAGCTTTTGCCTATCATGCCCTGCTGCCAGAGGATAAATACGGTCAAGAGTTACTGCGGGCGACGACTGACCTGTATAACCCACTAATCGGCTTCTATGAGGGCTTCTATGAAAAAACAGGCAAATCGGCAGTTGGTTTCACCAGCAGCACCAACAGCATGATTCTGCAATCCTTGCTGTACACAGTAACAAATCGGCAGCCCCTAATTCGTCCGACTACGGCGATGAACTCTCCTTGGTGGCAAGCAATTGCAAAGGGAGATTCTGGTCGCGGTTTACCTAGTACTACCACGCAAAAAGCGCGGTTGGCTTCTGATAGCTTCGGAACTTACTGGGTTTCAAGTAGCGAAAATAGCCAGTCAGTTACTTCCAAAGTTAGGAGATAAGGAGGAAGATGTGGAAGAAACAACAGTTTAGATTTCTTTCATACATCGCGCCTCATAAAGCAGGATTTTTATGCTCTTTGGTGAGAGAGAATACTTAATCCTGACTTTTTGCTTCAGTTTCTGTGCCTAATTACCAACTCACGGTTGTTAGTTATCAATTGAACTTGGGAATACTTGTTTATAGAGCAATGCAGTTATTGCTTGCTTAAAAGAGCAACAGACATGAGAATTCAAATCCCTGGTAATTATTTCCAATCTAAGAAAAAGGTACGGCTGGTGCTGACGATCCTGATTTTGCTGTTAGGCTTGTTTGCCCCCTCAAGCCTAACAGCAGCCGTCAAGGGTTCCAATACTCCTGTACTGTTGGGTCTGTATGCTCCAGACTATCTCGGAACTCAAAGTGTAATTGACCGGGAATTGCGTCAGATTGATGAATGGGCGCTAAAGCACCATTCTATTGCTGGATTGTTTTTTGATATGGAAGACTCGAATCCAGCATTCAACATACCAGTTCCCTTAGAACAACTGCGGCAGAACGGATACACTGCCTTCATCAATCTTAAATCCACTCGCTCTGCGGCACAGATTGCTAGGGGAGAAGTAGACAGTTCTCTGCAAAAAGTAGCTAAAGCTTATGCTGGCTGGTCAAATCGAGGAGAGGGGCGGATGGCGTTTCTTGCTTTATTGCAAGAGATGAACATCCCAGGGGAGAGATACAGCAAAGACCCAAAGAACTTCAAGTTAGCCTACCAACGCATCCAAAAGATATTTAAAGAAGCAGGTGTATCTCCAAGATCTGTGCGTTGGGTATTTGCGCCGAATGGTTGGAGTGAGAACAACGAACACCGCTTTGAAAACTATTATCCCGGTGACGATCGGGTAGATGTAGTTGCTTTCAGTGCATATAACTGGGGGTATTGTAGTAATTCCACCATGAAACACTGGGATGGTTCTAAAGAGGCGTTTGAACCATACATCAAGCGGATGCGGACAATGGCTCCCAGCAAGCCGATTTTCATAGCGCAAACAGCCACCACAAGTAATACACAAAAGGGTTCCTCAAGCACTGCTAAAGATAAATGGTTCCGTGACTCCTACACTGACTTAGCTGCTATGGGTGTGCGAGCTATCCTCTACTTCAATATCAACAAGGAGTGCGATTGGGAATTGTACAGTAATAGCAGCAAATTTACTGGTTATAAAGACGTAGTATCTAATCCAGCTTTTGGCTATGTATCGCCTGCTGACTTGGCAAAGAAGATATAAATGGCGATGGGAGGGAAACAAGTGTGATTCTGCAATTAGTGTTGTATGCAACGACAAATCAGCAACCGTTAATCTGTCCTAGTACAGGAGCGTTGCCATGTTCTCCAAAAGCAGTGCATTCTATTATGCTCGCCGAGCCTTCAACCTACCCCGCGCTTATGGAAGGAAGAATGTTGTCCCCTCATAAGCGAGGGGACTTTAGGAAAGTGCCACCTTTGATAATTGCTGCCCCTGATAACTTTCATCCTGATATAGAGTCACCAGCACCAAAACCCGCGCCGCCACCTCGAACTCCTGTGGTCACTCCACCAAAGCCTACACAACAACCGACGCAACCAAAACTGACAACGCCTGTACCCAAAATTTCTGAACCTGCCAAGCCTCAAGCGAGCAACTCCCCACCGCGATTAACACTCTTAGCGGATCGAGTTGCTGCTCAACACGCTTGGAAGTACTTCGAGCGCAACTGGAACCCCCGAACAGGGTTGGTGAATTCCTCAGACAATATCGCGTGGACAACTTGGTGGGATCAGGGTAGTGCAATATTAGGAATTCATGCGGCTTACCAGTTAGGGTTATTGCCAAAGAATGTGTTTGAACAGCGGATGAATATCTTGCTGCGGACTTTGGAAACACTACCGTTACCGACAACAAAATTGCCCAATAAGGCTTATAGCACTGATACTGCTCAAATGCGCCAGCTTAATAACACCCCTGACCCCAAGGGTATAAGTGGTTGGTCAGCCTTGGATATGGCGAGATTTTTGTTGGCACTGCATGTTGTGCGATCGCATTATCCAGAATATAGCGAAGGCATTAACCGCATTGTCGCTCGTTGGCAGATGCCAAAACTTGTCAAAGACGGTTGGTTAAACGGTGGAATTACAGCATCTGGCGGGCAAATTCGCGAAGTGCAAGAAGGACGGCTGGGCTACGAGCAATACGCCGCCCAAAGCTTAAAGCTGTGGAACCTTGAAGCTACTAATGCTTTGAACAATCCACCAATAAAGGCGGTTCAGGTAGATGGTATTACCCTGCAAGTAGATCAACGCAATTTCAAAAACTCTGGGGCTACCAACTACTTGACAAATGACCCTTATCTGCTTTGGGGTTTGGAATTGGGTTGGTCAGATGCTGTCAAGCCGCAAGTCCAAAATCTCTTAAAAGTGCAAGCACAACGCTTTCAGCGCACTGGCATTTTGACGGCTGTCAATGAAGATTCTCTAGATCGTCCACCTTACTTTCTTTATTACAGTGTTTATGCGAATGACCAATCTTGGCAAGCAGTTAATACTAGAGGAAAAACTTATCCCCAATTTCGCTTTCTCAGCACTAAAGCTGCGTTTTCTTGGTTTGCTCTGATGCCAGATGACCCTTACACAAAAAAGCTGCGCGACTTTGTGCAAAATCTTGCTAATAAAAATCAGGGCTATCTTTCAGGGCGATACGAAAATCAACAACTAGGTGTTAATGCCTCAGTTGATGTTAATACAAATGCGATCGTTCTAGAAAGTCTGCTTTACCAAGCTAGAGGCAAACGACCGTTAGTTTTTTAATTTTGTTTTTGATACCAAAATGGCTACAATTTCCCTTGTTAAAAATTCATCAAACTTTTCCGGCAACAGCCGCTCAAAGCTAAAAGAAAGAACGCTGCTATTTCGTTATTTAGCAGAAATTAATTTAATTTTTGGTGCTTGGTATTTGCAATGGCGCATCACTCATTCCATCAATTTTGATGCGTTGTGGCTCTCTATTCCGTTGCTAATAGCAGAAATTTACAGCTATTTCGGCGGCGTGATGTTTGTGATTGGGCTGTGGCGTCCCCTAGTCCGACAAGTTAAGTCTCTCGACCAGCTCACACCATCCATACCCCGCTCGGATTTTCCCACTGTCGATATATTTGTGACCTGTTACAACGAGTCGCCGGAAATTGTCGAAGAAACTGCCAAGGCGGCTCTAGCAATGGATTATCCAGCGACAAAGCTACGTGTTTATGTGCTGGATGATGGCAACTCACCTGCTATGCGAGCGATGACAGAAAAACTCTGTATAAACGATTTGCAGTCGCCACTATTACAGCAAGAAGCAGAGCGGATTGAAGCAGAGCTTTCTTTGCTGTTAAAGCGCCTTAAGCAACTGGAAAATCTGTCACCAGAAATCTGCGAAGCTGAACAATGGCTGCAAAAGTTATCATCCGGTAAAGTCTCCACTCTTGACAAAACAGCCGCCGAATATTTGCATAGACTGCAAGAGTTCTTTGTTTGGTTAGATCAAGGTCAAAGTATCAACGATTTTTCGCCAAATACGCTCTTGCATCGCCTAACCACTGAACGGCGGAAATTAGAACAAGCTATTTATGAAAAAGAACAGGAACTAGTTGAACTCGCCCGTTTTCGCTATATTGCTCGTCCCAAACTACCTGGTGTAGCTCATCATGCTAAAGCAGGAAACATCAATTACGCGATTTTTTCTGGAGAAACGTCGGGAGAGTTTATTGTTACTCTAGATGCCGACCATATTCCTAAACCGCAATTTCTCAAGCGAGTTTTGCCATATTTCTATAACTACAATATTTTCGCAGGAAAATACGAGTCAAATCGCATTGCTTTTGTGCAGACTCGTCAGGATTTTTACAACCTTCCTTCGGGCGATCCCTTTGGACATCGAGCAAATTTATTTTATGGACCGCTTCAACAGGGTAAAGATGGCATGAATGCCGCTTTCTATACCGGAACAAATGCAATGCTGAGGCGTGAGGCATTAGTTAGTGTTGGACTACAAAATTTTTCCGATGAATTTGCTAAAGATGAAAAACGTTTAGATGAATTTGATTTAGTTGGTGGTATATCCAGCAACAGTATTACAGAAGATATGAATACAGCTATGCGTCTGCATGGTGCTGGCTGGAAATCTGTTTATCACAATGAACTTTTGGCGGTAGGTTTAGCACCGGATGACCTAAGTTCTACGTTGAAGCAGCGGTTACGGTGGGCACAAGGTACTATCCAAGTGCTAGTCAGAGAAAACCCACTCACAAAAGCAGGGCTATCTTTTTGGCAACGTTTGCACTATTTCAAGACAATGTATAGCTATTTTTCTGGTTTTGCTACTTTTGTCTTTATCTCTTGCCCAATTATCTATTTTTTCACGGAAATTATTCCCGTGAAAACCTACGGTTCTGAATTTGCCTTACACTTTTTCCCAGCTTTTATTATTAACAGACTGACTTTCCTCGCAGCCACTTGGGGGATTCCTGCTGGAGAAGTTTGGCGCTCTGAACAATATGCGATCGGTTTATTTCCCCTGTTGATCCAAGCCGTATGGAGTGTGTTTTCAGGACAATCTCTCAAATTCCAAGTAACACCTAAACAGCGCCAGTCTGGGATTTATCTACGGCTGGTTTTACCCCAACTAATTGTCTTCGCCCTAACTATTTTGGGAATATTGTGGAGCCTTTTGCGCTTTGTAACCGGTCATTTAAATTATCCTTGGGTTCACCTAATGAATAGCGCTTGGGCTATTTATAACTTGTTACTTCTGTCGGCTATCATCCGCGCTGCTGTCTGGCAACCCCCAAAAGATGCTTAATATGACAAACAGAATCCCTAGGACTTTTACTACTTATGAAAGTAGTCAGAAGATACAAGTCAGGAGAAGTCCACCTATAAAGCTATCAGGACTTACGCAAAATTATGAAAAAACGACGCGCGAAGGACGCAAAGTACACGAAGGAATAAGAGTTTTAGAGAGTTCTTGCGTAAGTCCTAGCTATAAGGTTTAAGTAACGATAGTGAATTCTTTTCATTGACTAACTACTTTTCAACTATTCTGGCTCCTGACTCCTGACTACTTCTTCTTAAATGCAATCTACAAAGGAAAACACCCATGAACACTTATTCAGACTCTAAACAGCGAACTGTTTTGACAATTTATGCTCATGCTGACGATGAAGTACTACCTGCCGCTGGCACTCTAAGTATGATGTCCAAAGCGGGATGGAACGTTCGTAGCCTAATTTTGACTGATGGGAGTCTTTCCAGTTCGTCAATTAAGGGCACACGTCATGAAGAAGCAGAGGCAGCTGGTAAAATCATTGGTGCAAATTACGAGTTTTATGCTCTTGAGGAGTGTAATTTCTCAACACAAGTAGTAGTCAAAGTTACTGAAGAAGCTATTAAGCGTTGGCAACCGGATTTGATTATTACTCACGCGCCACAGCCGGAAAAATATGGGCATAGAGATCATGAAGTGTGTGCGATCGCAGTTTCCAATGTTGCTACCCGCAAAAACATTCCTCTGTGGTATTCAGCACCACCCGTTTTTTTACGTGGATTTGAACCAAACTTTTTTGTGGATATTACGTCAGTAATTGAGGAAAAAATTGCTGCTATTGGTTGTTATGAATCCGAGCAGTCAAAAGCATTTATGCAACTCGATGCTATTCTCGTTTTGTCTCGATTTTGGGCGCGAGAATTAGGTCAAAAAGATGGATATTTTGAAGCTTTTGAAATTTCTCGACAATGGGTTGATTCTAGTTTCTTTAATGCTCTAGCAAGTAGTAAAAAACTTGTATTCAATTAAGTGAAATTTTTGTTAATCAAACTGCAACATTTATGAAAATAAATCTTGCAGTTTGCATTAGTCAGATGCCAAAATAGTAATGTAATAGTAAACCAGATTGTAGGAGACTAAACTTATGAGTCCTAATGTCAAAGTAATTGAACTGTCAGGCATTTTAGACGGTATTAGAGGTAATAACTTACGTCGCGAAGTTAACGACGTTGTGGCTAGCGGAGCCGATATTCTGTTGATTGACCTGAAAGATGTAAAGTTTGTTGATAGCTCCGGTCTTGGTGCTTTAGTCTCGGCAATGCAAACAATGCGAAACGCCAATGGAAAACTATTTGTCTGCTCCATTAGCGACCAAGTCAGGATGTTATTTGAACTGACTAAAATAGACAGAATTTTTCAATCATTTGCCGACCAAGATGATTTTAATCGGCAGGTACTTGCAGCACAATAAGTTGGTAATTTCGGCTGCAATGTTATTCAGACTATGCTAACCAAATTTAATTTTCAACAAAGATAAATCGTCGTCCAAATTTGCCTTGGCGTTTAAGGTCATAATATGCCCTAATAGTTGGTTTAGATCACAGGTATCTGCCTTGCTAGAGTTGATTATTAAGTCAATGAAAGCATCAATAGTCCAAATCGTGCCGTCTGGTTGATTAATTTCGTAAGCACCATCACTAAAGATGTATAAAGTGCTGTTTTCTTCAACATCCAAGACAGCATCCTTAAAGTGGATATCAGGCATAAAACCAATTGGCAGATCTAAAGAGCCTAGCTGTTTAACTTGAATAGTTGTGCTAGATGTACCAGATAGCAGCACAGCTGGTGGATGTCCGCCGTTGGCGTAAATAAGTTGACGTTTAAGGCGGTTATAAACTCCATACCAGATTGTGAAGTATTTATCACTGTGGTTGCTCATCTGAAAGGCATTATTGAGTGCCTTCAGGACTTGGCTAGGTTGACAAAAGTTAGTATTAGGGAGATATTGCGATCGCAAGGCATTGAGCACGGATACAGACAGCAGGGCTGAACCTACCCCATGCCCTGATACATCCAACAGATAAATTGCCAAATTATCATCATCAATCCAGTAATGGTCGAAGGAATCACCTCCTAGCTGTGCTGAGGGGATAAATAGAGCTTCTGTGGTTACTGCTTCCACAAGCGGTGAAGGCAGAAGCGATCGCACATAATCAGCTGCCTCAGCCAATTCTGCTTCCAAAATTTGCTTTTGGGTTTGCAAATTCTGATTTAGTACCTGCAAAGCTTGCTTTTGGGTATGTAAATCCTGATTCAGCTGATGTAACCTTAGCCCTGCTCGTACCCGTGCTTTCAATTCATTCATCTCAAGTGGTTTGGAGACAAACTCGTCTGCTCCAGCGTCAAGTCCCTTAACTCGGTCTCCCTCCTCTCCCTTAGCTGCTCCTTTAGCAGTCAGCAGAATGAAAAAAGTAGTTGCCAACTCTGGATCTGCCTTAATTTGGCGACACACTTCCAGTCCATCTAAGTGCGACATCATCCAGTCGCAAATAATCAGAGCCGGACGTATCTGTTGTGCTAGTGTGATTCCTTCTAAGCCATTGCTGGCTACAGTAGTATCATAACCCTGGTTTTGGAGTGTTCTTTTCAGTGCTGTCCGCACGATTGGGTCATCATCAATAATCAGGATTTTAAACATATTTTGCCTACTAAAAACAACAAAAAGAAGGTGATTGCTTTGAATTTAACTGCACAAAATTTTTTTGGTTATATATTCTAATAAATACCAAAAAATTCGGCTTTATTAATTATTGTATCAAAAGGTTTTAAGGTTTAAAAAATGATTCAAAAAATTAATCTAAAAGTGAATACAGACCTGAACGCTTCATCTGAGGTTTTGTCATGGTTCGAGCAGATGAATCAACCACCTCTTCCTGAGCAAAAAATCTGGTGGCAATGTCAAACCTTACTAATAGAAGGCTTTGCTAACATTGTGGAACATGCACACAAAAACTTATCACAGTCAACTCCTGTTGAAATTGAAGCTGTGCGGTTAAATGAACATATAGAAATTCGCATTTATTCTCTAGGTCAACCATTTGACCTAGAGAGTAAATTGCGAGAAACATCAGAATTTGAGGATAACGATCAAGAGCGTGGGCGCGGTTTGAAAATCATGTCAGCAATGGCAGATAAGTTGAGTTATGAACCCACGCAAGATAATCGTTACTGTTTATTTATTAGTAAATGTTATTAATCTGTCGGTTATTTTGCCTGAATGTCTATCCCCTACTGATTAAAAACTCTTGAATACGGTTGCAAAATTCTTCTAACTCTGAAATCAACTTAACAGCACCTGTAACCTCAGATTTGCGAACTAGTTGTTCTAGTGTTTCTGCGGCTTGGTGCATGGCTGTAGCGCCGACATTGGCACTAGCACCTTTGAGGTGATGAGCTTCGCGGGCGATTTGCTCAAAGTCACTCTTCTCAATCGCCGCTTTAACTATTTCTAGACGGGGTGGGATATCCTCAACAAATATTTGTAATAGTTCCAATTCAAATTCTGTATTGTTTTCAGAAAGCTGATGCAAGTGTTCCCAATCAATTGGTAAGTCGAGTGAACCAGCTTCTGTAGTAGAAACGGAAGCAACAGACTCAATTGTTTCTTGTGTTGTGAATATCACGCTTCCCCAATGCTCTAGGGCTGCTGCCAATTTTTCTTTCGACACTGGCTTGCTGAGATAATCGTCCATTCCTGCATCTAGACACATTTGTTTGTCTTCTTTCATCGCATTAGCAGTCATAGCAATCACCACAGGGCGACGACGGTTGGCAAAGCAGCTTTCTTGCCAACGATGAATTTCTCGTGTGGTGTCGAAACCGTCGAGAATCGGCATTTGGCAGTCCATGAGAATCAAGTCGTAAGGAATTTTTTCTAATAGCTGCAACACTTCTTTTCCATTGCCGGCGACATCAGCTTGGTAGCCCAGGCGTTGAAGCAGCTTCAGAGCTACTTTCTGATTCACCAAATTATCCTCAGCTACCAGAATTCTTAACTTGGATTTAGCAGTGTCAGCAGACTGTTGAGATTCTGGGGGTGAGATGTTTTTATCGATGCTGTAAGCGTTTGAATTATCTGGCTCAGGCTGGGTTCCTAAAATATTCATGATGGTATCGAGCAGCCGGGATGGCTTAACGGGTTTAACTAAATAAGCAGCAAATCCTATCTTCAGCGCTCGTTGTACTTCATCCCGTTGATTAGTAGAGGTGAGCATAATCAAAGGTATCTTAGCAATCTTCAAATTTGCCTTAATTTCTTTTCCCAGAGTCATGCCATCTGTGTGAGGCATTTGCATATCAATCAAGGCGATATCATAGGGTATGCTCTGCTCGGCAGCTTCCTCAAGACATCTGAGGGCAGCAGCAGCACTGTCAGCTTCATCGACTTGCATCCCCCAACGGCTAGCTTGATGCTGGATAATTTTGCGATTGGTAGCGTTGTCATCGACTACTAACAAGCGTCGATTAGTGAGAAGCCCGCGATCGCCTACTGGGGAAACAGGCTGAAGTGCAACAGCGAAAGGAATATCAAACCAAAACGTAGATCCTTTCCCCATCTGACTTTCTACCCCAATTTCTCCTCCCATTAAGTTCACCAGTTGCTTGCAGATCGCTAATCCCAAACCGGTGCCACCATACTTGCGGGTTGTGGAAGCATCCACTTGAGTAAATGGCGTAAAAAGTTTACTTTGGTCTTCAGGGGTAATACCAAGACCAGTATCTGTAACGGTAAAGTGGATAGTAGCTGTACTAGAAGTTTGCGATCGCACATCTGCGCGCACTACCACTTCTCCAGCGCTGGTGAACTTGATCGCGTTGCCTATCAGGTTCATGAGAATTTGCCGCAGGCGACTAGCATCTCCTTGCAGGTTAATGGGGACGTTGCGGTAGATTAACGCCGCAATTTCCAATCCTTTTTTGTGAGCTTGGGGAGCCAGTAAATCCAACACCTCTTCTATACAAATAGACAAGTCAAAATTTAGAGTTTCTAGAGCCATTTCCCCAGCCTCAAGTTTGGATAAATCCAAAATTTCGTTGATCAGGCTTAAGAGAGCGTCTCCACTAATGCGAACTGTTTCTACAAAATCTCGTTGCTCGTGGTTGAGAGGAGTATCTAATAGTAGTCCTGTCATGCCCAAAACGGCGTTCATTGGGGTGCGGATTTCATGACTCATGTTTGCCAAAAAGGCACTTTTGGTTTGAGAAGCTAACTCGGCTTGACGATGGGCAACTTCTAATTCTTGTCGCTGAAGAGTTTCTGCTTTTAGTAGTTGAGCCTGAGCTATAGCAATGCCTACTTGGTCGGCTATTTGCCGCAAAAGATGAGTTTCAAAGCTAGACCATTGGCGTGAACTGAGGCACTGATGAACAATCAGCAAACCGCAGAGTTCTTCTTGAACGAGAATCGGCACGACTAAATTAGCTTGGACTTCAAACTCTTGCAGTAATTTTATTTGGCTTTGTTGGACTTCCAGTAGATCCAACTCAGCGCTATCTGGAATCTTTCCTATACGGTACTGCTGTAGACAGTACTGCTGTAGGTATTCCGCTCGCAAGTAGTCTGCGGCGATGTCTTGCCCTTTGATGGCTCTCAAGCCAGAAACTACTGCCTCTGTAACTAGGGTTCCATCTTTATTAGGCAAAAGCTGATAGATTAATACTCGGTCAGTCTGGAGAATTTTTTGTACTTCAGTGACAGTGGTTTGGAGAATTTCTTCGATTTGCAACGATTGGCGAATCTTGAGTGCGATATCGGTAAACAGTTGCGATCGCTTGTTCTGGCGTTGAAGTTCCTCCTCTGCCTGCTTGCGCTTGATAAACTGCCCCACTTGGTCACCAATAGAACTCATCATCCGTAGCAAATCTTGGTTAGGTTGCTGGGTTTCGTGGTTGAAGCAGGTAATCACGCCAAGGATTTTTTTACCATTGCGAATAGGAAAACCGAAAGCTGCGTGCAGTCCTGCAAGAGAGGCAATTTTTCCTCTGAGGAAGTTGACATCACCAACGGCATCAATTAGCCAAACAGGTTCAGAATTAGCCCAAACAAGACCAGGTAGTCCAATTCCCGGTGCAAAAGTGGTTTGCCGAGTTAGTGCTTCAAACTCTTGCACCTCAAGGGATGCTCTATGCCAAATGTCGAGACAACGCAGAACATTTGCAGGTTTGTCTACCATCCAAATTTCAGCCAAATCCCATCCCAAACTTTCGCAGAGCGCTTGCAAAATTCGCGGAGTGGCTTCGGCGATGGTACTGGACTCTGCTAACACGCGGGTGGTGCTATATTGCGCGGTCAAATGCTGATCCGCTCGTTTGCGATCAGTGATGTCAATGCCAGTGGCGATAATGTATTCAATCGCGCCTTCATGATCTTGTAGCTTGGTATTTGACCAGGCAATCAGCCGCCTACTGCCATCTTTTGTTACCCAGTAGTTTTCGTGTTCTCTGATAACTGGACCATCTTTTAGCTGCTCAAAAACTACTTTGACTGGCTCCACCTCTTCGGGAAGTAAAAACAGATTCCACAAATACCTACCTCTGACTTCATCAAATGAGTAACCGGTTGTTTGCTCACAGGCTTGATTGAACCGGACAATTTGCCCTTGGGAGTCGAGAACTATTACTAAGGCTGTAGCTGTATCAAGGACTGCTGAGATAAAGTTGCGTTCTTTGTTCAGTGATTCAGTAGTCAACTTGCGCTCAGTGATTTCACGAGAAATGAGGTAGTAGACTGCTGCGAGAATGAGACAACTTAGGCAGATGGCGATCGCCAATGTCACAATTGTATTGTGAGCACTAGCTTTTGCTGCTTTTAACTGTTGCTGAAGCAGCGCCTTGTCCTCGTTCTCCATCTCACGGATTATATTGCGGATATAATTCATGAATTGATTTCCCTGATTTGTCTGGATCACCTGCAATGCAGCATCTAATCCTTCGTTCCGGCGCAAGTCGATAGTCTGGTTGAGTTCGTTCAACTTTGCTGCTATCAGGGGTTTAAGCGTCTCGATCTGACTTTGTTGGATAGAATTATCTACTGTTAAATTCTTCAGATTTTCAATATCAATTTTTGCTAGTGCAGCTTTATAAGGTTCCAGATAAGCTTCATCTCCAGTAAGTATGTAACCGCGTTGTCCAGTTTCCGCATCCTTCATCTGAGACAGCAGTTCTTCCAAGCTGTTGATTTTTTCTTGGGTTTTTATCACCTGATTATTAGTATTAATAAACACTTGTGTCTGTTGATATGAGACCACGCCGATCAAAACTAAAATTGCCGACGCCAACCCAAACCCTCCCGCAATGCTTTTGAATAATTGCCTGCGTACCTTAATTCCTTGTTTGCGTTGATTAGTTGCGAGTACCAAAGAAGCTAAATTGCGCCGCAGTTCCAGTTGCTTGATTACTTGGCGACCTAGAATTCTTAATGCTTCTACCTGTTCGGGAGTGAGTTTTCGCGGTACATGGTCAATCACACACAAAGTTCCCAACGCCTGTCCCTCAGGGTTAGTCAGGGGGACACCAGCATAAAACCGGAGATTTGGGTCAGAAGTAACCAGTGGGTTGCTAGCGAAGCGTTCGTCAGTTGTGGCATCAGGCACAATAAAAACGTCAGGTTGGAGGATGGCATGGGAGCAAAATGCTACATCGCGGGGTGTTTCTAGCGCCTCTATACCGAGTTTGGACTTAAACCACTGGCGGTTGTTGTCAACTAAGGTGATTAAGGCAATCGGAGTTTTACAAATATAGGACGCTAAACGGGTGAGGTCGTCAAAGGCAGCTTCAGCTGGAGTGTCGAGGATTTTATACTGCAAAAGTGCCTCGATTCTCTGTGCTTCGTTATCAGGTAATGGTGCTTTCATCCTTGAGCCTTATCTATAGCTGAAATCGTCATCGGTAATAAACAAACTCATTTCAATTAATGGCAACAGTTTGCTTAAAAGCGTTAGAGTGATTTCACTGATATGACTCTTGAAGCTAAGTAGGTCAACTAAATCAGGAATGAGCGCAACTGTCACAAGCGATCGCGCTTTTCTGAGCTAGACACTAAACATGGTGATAGCCGGACGTTTTAGTTGTTGAATTAAATATAAGACTTACGCACTGTACAAATGCACCCTGATGTGCATTGGGGATTATTCTGGGAGGCGAATCGGTATCCAAGACCACAACAGAGTAAAAATATTACAATCAAAAAATGCGCTTTTCCGTCGCAGCTAGATCCAGGCAGACAACGAGTAATTTCAAAATACGGCTGTGCCTAAATTTTTTTTGTGGGTTCCTCTAAAGCCTAGTTTGCCAGCGCTTAACTGTTTGACGGCAATTGCTTATTAATAATCGCTGCAACGCCTGGTTTTCTAACAAATTTTAGTCAAAAAAATTGGCTTAACAAATCTGCGGTTAAAATAGTTGATATGGGGGTAGTTTTTTGATGTAAGGCGGCAAAAATGTAATGTTATTTTTTCAGCCAACTCGCGCTCACATTTGCCCCAAGTTATGCCATAATGTCACGAGCTTAAAGCCAATACCTGATTTCTTGCCCCCAATCCAGGGACAAGTGCGATCGCTTGCTTATTGCAAAGCTTTATCCTGAGGCATTTGCTACCTGGGGATAGTCTGGTTTGAGTAAGTGACATTTAGGTAATTCTACTGGCAATATGAATGAAACGTTTGGAAAAATGCGAGTTTTCCAAAATTTATTTTGTAGAAGAATTGGGAAGAGATTGCGATGAACTTGTTAGAGTTGGAGAATCGTGCGGTTGAACTAAGCTCTAATGCCGATAATAATATGAGTTTTGGCTTAAAAGAAACGGCATACCCGCGTCCGCAGTTGCAGCGAACGCATTGGCAAAATCTAAACGGTCTGTGGAAGTTCGCATTTGATGACGAAGGCAAATGCGTTCAACCAAGCGACCTGAGCCAGTGGACACATCATATACAAGTTCCGTTTGCTCCGGAATCTACCAAAAGTGGTATTGGGGACGCAGGATTTCACCCGAACTGCTGGTACGAGCGGGAATTTGAAACGCCACCAGGCGAGGGCAGGTTGCTGCTGCACTTTGGAGCCGTAGACTATCGAGCTCGTGTCTGGGTTAACGGTCAATACATAGCTGAGCATGAAGGCGGACATACCAATTTCACCCTCGATATTACCCATGTCTTGAATGACAGTGGCACAACGAAAGTGACAGTGTGGGCTTCTGACGATCCTCTCGACCTCGCCAAGCCTCGCGGTAAGCAGGATTGGCAGCTTGAACCGCACAGTATTTGGTATCCTCGCACCACCGGTATTTGGCAGACAGTCTGGGTTGAGCGCGTGGGTACGACTTATATAGATCACATCCGCTGGACTCCCGACTTCCAGCGGTGGGAAATTGGTTGTTACGCAGCTTTAGCCGGTGATGCGCCTGCTTCGGGCATACAAATAAAGGTGAAACTAAGCGTTGGCGATAAGGTGCTGGCGAACGATACCTATGAAGTATTCAACGGGGAAGTTAGCCGCCGCATCACCCTTTCAGACCCTGGTATCGACGACTACCGCAACGAATTGCTGTGGAGTCCAGAAAAGCCGACGCTGATTAATGCGGAAGTTGAGTTGTGGTATAAAGGCGAACTGCTGGATCAAGTTAAAACTTATACGGCAATGCGGACTGTGAGTATACAGCGCGATCGCTTTATGCTCAACGGTCGTCCCTACTATTTGCGCCTGGTTCTCGATCAAGGCTACTGGCATGATAGCTTAATGACCGCACCCGATGATGAAGCGTTGCGACGAGATGTGGAACTCGCCAAAGCAATGGGCTTTAACGGTGTCCGCAAGCACCAAAAAATTGAAGACCCCCGCTTTTTATATTGGGCAGATGTGTTAGGGCTGTTAGTATGGGAGGAGATGCCCAGTGCATATCGCTTCTCGCCTAGAGCAGTTGAGCGCACCACCAAAGAGTGGACTGAAGTCATCAAACGTGACATAAACCACCCGTGTATCGTGGCTTGGGTGCCGTTTAATGAATCTTGGGGAGTTCCGAATCTGGTCGAGACGCAGGCTCACCGGAACTACGTTTTAGCAATGTATCACTTGACAAAAACGCTAGATCCGACTCGCCCAGTAATTGGTAACGATGGCTGGGAAAGTACAGATACTGACATTCTCGCTCTCCATGACTATGACACGAATCCTTCTCACTTGACTGCTCGCTATGGACCGGAAGTCAAGCTATCAGATTTATTCGATCACAAGCGTCCCGGAGGGCGCATCTTGACATTAGACAACTATCCTCATCAGGGACAGCCAATAATGCTGACCGAGTTTGGCGGTATTGCCTATGCTCCTGATACTAGCCCTGATTCTAACAAAGCCTGGGGATATGAGCGCTGCTGGAATATCTCCGAGCTACAAATGAAATATACCGCTCTGCTGGAAAGTATCAATAAAATTGAGATATTCAGCGGCTTTTGTTATACGCAGTTCACGGATACCTTTCAAGAAGCAAACGGATTGTTGTATAGCGATCGCACACCAAAATTCCCCATTGAGGCGATTCGCGCTGCAACCCTTTCAGGAGGTTTATGTACTCCCACAAGCTGTTAAAGCCAGATGGACGTCAACTGACATTATACAGTCGATACCCAATTTCGGATAATATCATCGCCACTAGCCCCAGTAACGAGCCAGTGCGGGCAAATCCCCACCTGCGCTGGCACCCGTTACGCGGTGAATGGGTGGCTTATGCTTCGCACCGTCAAGGGCGGACTTTCATGCCGCCCCCAGAGTATAACCCGCTAGCCCCCACCAAAGATCCGCAGTTTCCTACGGAATTGCCCGAAGGAAAGTATGACGTGGCGGTGTTTGATAACCGCTTTGCGTCAATGGCGGTGACTGCACACGATCCGCCAGCCAGCATTGTGGAAACTATGCCTTCCAACGGAGCGTGTGAGGTAGTGGTTTTTACCCAAGACCCCAACGCCTTTCTGAGTTCCCTAGAACTGGAACACCTGGATTTGCTTTTGCAAGTGTGGGGCGATCGCACTCGCGTCCTCGGAGCAAATCCGCAAATCCAGTATGTGCTGCCGTTTGAAAACAAGGGCGTAGAGGTGGGTGTCACTTTGCACCATCCGCATGGGCAAATTTACGCATATCCTTTTGTCCCGCCTGTCCCAGCGCGGATGTTGGAGCAACAGCGGCAATTTTACCAGCAACAGGGGCGCGGATTGCTGGAGGATTTGATACAGAAGGAGATAGCTGACAACAAACGGATTATTTATCAGGATGAGGAAGCGCTCGCATTCGTCCCCGTGTGCGCTCGTTACCCTTATGAAGTTTGGATTGCCCCAATTAAGCCTGTTGCCACGTTCATGGATCTTACCCCAGAGCAACGTCAGGGACTTGCTAGGGCATTAAAAACTGTCACACTTAAGTATGACGGTTTGTGGAATCGCCCGTTTCCTTATCTGATGGCGTGGTTTGGTGCACCAACTGACGGTGAAGCGCATCCCGAAGCCCATTTACACGCTCAGTTTTATCCACCATATCGGACAAGCGAAAGGCTTAAGTATCTAGCGGGAACGGAACTTGCAGCAGGGATGTTTGCCAATGATGCGCTTCCAGAAGAGAAGGCGAAGGAGTTGCAGGCGGTAGTTGTAAATCTCCAAACGCCAGTACGGTTGTGATAACTCCACCCCCCTCGCTCGTAGTAAGCGCTGTCTTCGCTAAAGCGCTTACTACATACCTTTAATTATTTACACCAGCTTATTTAGTGTTACGAAACACGGCTTTTTCCGCCGCGCTCCGTAACACTACCGACTCAACTAAGAGTGAGCGTGCATATTTTTTTCTTGGCTTTGCTTGAGTCCTTCTCGCACCCGTGTACCATATTCTGGATCGCATTGTGTGAAGTGCTCCACCATGCGCTCTTGAATATGCGCGTCGCACTGTTTGAGTGCTGACACAAGGTTGAGAATCAGGTCATCCCGCTCCCAGTCCTCAAAGGTACGATACCGCTCGCCAGCTTGCTGGTAATCGTTGGTGCGGCTGATTTTTTGGCGAATGACTGGACCTTGAACATAGGGAGTGTGGTCTTTGCCAGATTTCGGTGCTTCTTTCAGCCCACCAAGACTGCTTGGCTCGTAATTCACGTGGGGGTTCTCACCTGCTTCGACTCCATCAACGCGGTAAGTCATCTGACCATCACGCTGATTCGTAGCAACAGGTGTTTTTGGCTGATTAATAGGTAGCTGGAGGTAATTAGAACCCACACGGTGACGTTGAGCATCTGAGTAAGAGAAAGTCCGACCTTGAAGCAATTTGTCGTCCGAGAAGTCAAGACCGTCAACCAATACACCTGTACCAAACGCGGCTTGCTCAACCTCAGCGAAATAGTTGACAGGATTTTTGTCGAGTACAACTCGTCCGACAGGTAGCAATGGGAATTGATCTGGCGACCAGATTTTTGTAGGATCTAATGGATCGAAATTCAGTTCAGGGTGCTCGTCATCCGACATGATTTGCACACAAAATTCCCATTCAGGATACTCGCCTTGTGCGATCGCTTCGTACAAATCCTGTGTCGCATGGTTAAAGTTCTTCGCCTGAATTTCCTCAGCTTGAGCCTGAGTGAGGCACTTTACCCCCTGCTTGGGTAAAAAGAAGTACTTGACAAGATGCCCAACACCGTCAGAATTAACCCATTTGTAAGTGTTTACACCTGAGCCTTCCATGTGTCGGTAGGTGGCAGGAATTCCCCACGGACTGAACAGCCACGTGATCATGTGCATCGCCTCAGGCGTGTGGCTGATGAAATCAAAGATGCGGTTGGGGTCCTGACGGTTCGTGACTGGGTCTGGTTTGAAAGCGTGAACGAGATCGGGAAACTTGATGGGATCTCGAATAAAAAAGACTTTAAGGTTATTCCCGACCAAATCCCAGTTTCCATCTTCGGTGTAAAACTTGATCGCAAACCCACGCGGATCGCGCAGTGTCTCTGGTGAATGACCTCCGTGAATCACACTTGAAAAACGAATAAATACAGGCGTAATTTTACCTTTTTCTTGGAAAAGCTTGGCGCGTGTATATTTGCTCACCGCTTCATCGCCGATAGTGCCATAAGCCTCAAAATAGCCATGAGCACCCGCTCCTCGCGCATGAACGACGCGTTCTGGGATGCGTTCGCGATCAAAGTGGGTAATCTTTTCCAGGAAGTTGTAGTTTTCAAGTACTGTAGGACCCCTGTCACCCACAGTCCGTGTATTCTGGTTATCAGATATTGGATGACCTTGGCGGTTTGTCAGGATTTCCTCTTGGTTAGCGAGTTCGTCCTTTTTTTGATTGTCTGTCATATGCGTCGTACCTTGGACAAAAAAGCCTCCTGCTAACAGAAAGTCAGATAGCAGGGAAATTGGATGTATTGTTCTAGGTTTCCAATTTAAGTGAAATTTATACGGGTTGCCATCACCGATAGATAGATAAAATTTTAAGTTTGCCTGTAAGCATGGCGACTTTACAAAAAGTCTCTAGAGAAGGAAGCTAGAGGCTAAATTTGTGCTATATTTTTTCTGAAAGTTATACTTTTCTGTCTTTTGGTGCGCCTCCTTCTAAAGAACAGGGTTAATGTTAAGTTTTAAAGGATTCAAACTGACAAACTAATAAGAAGTTTTTTATCAGGCATAGAGTTGGGAAGGCTTGTCCTGTTATGTTTCAGTTAGAGTTTGATTTAGGTAGAGCGAAATATCTTCCAGCTTCGGTTGAAATATTATATAGCAATCCTAAATAAGAGCGTGAACAACAAGATTCCCGACTTCTTAAAGAAGTCGGGAATCTGAGCCTTTCGATTTTCAAAAAAACACAATAAAGGTAATATTTTGCCCTTAAAAGTAGCTATGTTTACAGACAAACTTAATATTTTGTCTATCTAAAAGATATTTATGCTTTTAATGATAGCTGTTACGGATAACACAATCTCTAAGGTGCAGCTAAGAATATGTAGAGTAGAACCGCGAGATAATCGGATAATCAATCAAGGACACTTCAACACAGGTGTAATATGAATCGTTTGAATCAAGAAGTTTCTACCAAGCTGGAGTTAATCCGTCAAACTCTAGCTGAAACAGAGGCGCAAGGTGTGCGTCTACGCGGTACAGACTGGTTTGCTTGGGCGACTGCTGGCGCTTCTAATACGGTGCTACTGACTGCTGAAACCGGAGTAGCAGAAGTGTTGGTAACGGCACAAGATGCTTGGGTATTAACCGATGAAATTGAAGCGCAGCGTTTACAGGATGAAGAACTGCCAGCAAATTATAAGCTGCACGTCAACCCTTGGGCTGATGCTGCTGTGCGTGAGTCTTTTGTCCGTGATGCTACTAATGGGGGAAAGGTTTTAAGCGATGTCTGCGACAACGCGAAGCGCGATCGCCCTATCCCTGATGTAGAAAAGCGATTACCACCCTCTCTACAACACCATAAAAGGGTAATGATGTCAAGCGAGCTAGAGCGATATCGCCAAGTAGGGCAAAAAGCAAGCGTTGCGATGACAGAAGTACTAAAAGCCGCCAAGCCTACCTGGACAGAATATCAGTTAGCGGGTGCGGGTGCGGAAGCGCTCTGGGCTTCTGGTTTGCATCCAGCACTGACACTAGTGGCTGGCGAAAGGCGTTTACCGCTGTACCGTCATGCTACCGCCACGGGGGAACAGATTGGACGGCAAGCGATGCTGGTGTTTTGCGCTAGGGGATATGGTTTGTATGCGAACCTGACGCGATTTGTCTGTTTTGGTGCGCTTTCGGATGAACACGCTCAATTGCATCGTCATGTCCGCGAAATTGAAGCCCAAACGCTGAATTTGTGCAAACCAGGAGTTACTCTGGACGCAGTTTATCACGCCTTAGCTCAGGCGTATGAACAGCATGGATTTCCTAATGCCATCCGCGAACATCATCAGGGAGGAACTACGGGATATTTGGCGCGAGAAATTGTGGCAAATCCCACTACTACTGATAGTTTGGTAGAAGGGATTGCTATTGCTTGGAATCCAAGTTTACCAGGGGCAAAGATTGAAGATACTTTTGTGATTCTTAGTGATGGAAAGTTGGAAAATTTGACTTTTGATGTCAATTTTCCCAGCGTTGAGGTAGAGGGAAGATTGCGCCCTGTGCCTTTAAAGGTTGGATAAAAGGAGTTGCACAATTATATGATGATTTTATGAATGAATCTCACGCTTTCGTCGCTTTCGTCGCTAAGAAAAACTTTGGGAGGAAAGCGACGAAAGCGCGAAATTATCTTTCGTTCCTTGGGCGGATGTGTAATATTTAATTCTTTTGCTATCTACTAACAATTATGAATTTCCAACAAATATTTGGTCAACTAGCTGAAACAGAAGCCAGCGCGCCAGGAAGGGTAAATTTACTTGGTGAACATACAGATTACAATGATGGCTTCGTTCTCCCAACAGCAATTCCCCAACGCACCACGGTACAGCTAGGTTTTAGTACCGATGGACAGCACCACTTTTATTCTGAAGATTTAGACGAACGAGTAGACATTTTAGATATCAATCATACGCCGTCTGGATTTGCAAGTTATATTTTTGGGTGTATCGAGCTTTTAAAAAAAGAAGGATACACAATACCACCGCTTTGTTTGTACGTCAAATCGACAGTACCGATAGGTGTAGGCTTATCTAGCAGTGCCGCTTTGGAAGTTGCAACGCTCAGGGGAATACGCGAACTTCTCAATCTTCCCATCAATGATGTCGAAATCGCCCAACTCGGACAACAAGCGGAAATTCAATATGCTGGCTTAAACTGCGGCATCATGGATCAAATGGCATCAAGTCTAGCTGATACTGACTCGATGCTATTTTTAGACACCCGTACCCTTGAGCGTCGAGTAGTATCTTTCCCAGAGAAAGCAGAATTATTGGTAATCGATAGTGGTGTGCATCACGCGCTGGCAGCAGGTAGCGGATATAACCAGCGTCGGGCTGAGTGTGAGGAAGCGGCACGGCAGTTAGGAGTGAAAGCGCTCAGAGACATCACCGATCCGCAAGTCGCAGAGTCATTGCCCGAACCGCTGCGGCGTCGCGCTCGTCATGTCATCACAGAGGACAACCGAGTGCTTGAGGCTGTACAAAAAGTGTCAGCGAAACGCTTTGGTGAATTGATGAATGCTTCCCACGCGAGTCAGCGCGACGATTACGAAGTTTCGGTGTCAGCAGTAGATACCCTAGTGGCAATATTGCAGAAAACCCCTGGAGTCTTCGGCGCACGTTTGACAGGTGGCGGTTTTGGGGGAGCAAGTGTAGCTTTGGTTGCAGCAGGAGAGGGGAGAGATATTGCAACAAAAGTACTTGAACAGTATAACCATGCAGGTAACACCGGACAAATTTTAGTTCCGGTGACAACATTAGGGAATGGGGAATAAGACTATTGACTATTGACCAATGACTAAAGTTGTTTTTGGAAATGCCGAAGAAGGCGCAAATCGTGGGGGATGGTTCCTTGGTCACTTTATCACCCCTGAAGACGATCCGCGTTCCACAGAAGTGCTAGAAGTAAAATGGGGCATCCACTCATCTGGTGACAGTAGAACTGAGTGGGCAGTGAATAACCAAGCTGCGACACTTGCTATCCTCATCAAAGGACGATTTCGCCTTCAGTTTAAGGATGGGGATATTGTACTATCGCGTGAGGGCGATTACGTTCTTTGGTGTGCAGGTGTAGCGCATACTTGGGTCGCTGAATCTGACTGTACTATTCTTACTGTGAGATGGCCCTCGAAGTCAGGCGATAGCGTAGGAATCCAACAGACAATTTAAAGTTACCTAAATTCGCCTTTGTTTTGAAACGCTTGTACCGCCAGCAACGCTAACGCAGCTGTACTAACAACTGCACCCCACTTGAGCGGCGGATTCTTATCCAGCCAATCAGAAATGCTTGGGATCACCTGGTGGCTAAAGTCACCGTCTACTCTAGTATCAGTGGGGACTGGCTCGTAAAAATTGTTGCTTGCATCTTCAGACTTTGGCTCCGAACTGCGCTGGAACCGGAAGCCGATGAGTAGTAACAAGGAATCCACCAGTTCAGGCGAGAGCCGCTGAAGTGCATCTAGCACCTTAGCTGTATCCCCAACGAGGAAGTCACGAGTTGGATGTTCAGCAACGTAAAGGATCGCGTCAGCCACTAGCTTAGGGTCATAGTAGGGCGGTATCCCTGCTGGCTTCACGCCTAACTTAGTGCGAGCATTGTTCCAAAAGGGTGTGTTGATGACCGCCGGCTTCACACTCGTCACGCTGATAGGTATATTGTCATGTTGTAGCTCAACACGCAGGGCTTCCACAAAGCCTTCTATGCCGTGCTTTGCTGCGGAGTAGGCACTCTGGTATGGAAGACTTCGCCTGCCCTCAATTGAAGATAGATGAATCAGCGCCCCCCGCCCCTCACGCTTGAGATAGGGTAGCGCCGCCATCGCACCGTATACCTGCCCCATCAAGTTAATATTAACGACGCGCTGAAACTCTTCTGGTGTGGTGTTGTCGAACGTGGCAAAGACGGCGATCGCCGGGCAATGCACCCAGGTATCGAGTCGCCCGTACACTTCCACGGTACGGTCAGCGATCGCCTTGACCTGATCAAATACCTCTACATCGGCGACGATAGCAGTTGCTTCACCACCAAAAGCTCGAATCTCGTCCACCAAGGAATTTAACTTCGGCTCACTACGACTAGAGACAACCACCTTTGCCCCACGCCGTGCAAACTGGAGGGCTGTCTCACGCCCGATGCCACTCGAAGCTCCTACGACTGAAACAACCTGCTGATTTATTGGCTTTAGTTGCATTAATGCTACTCCTTAAAGTTCTCACTAAAAATCAACGCCTGCCAGAAACTGGCTCAACGCACCCGTAAACTCTTCGGGACGCTCAATGTGGGGTATGTGACCGCAGTCAGGTATCAATGCTAGTTGTCCTTTCTGTAAACGGCTGACCGCATCTTGAGCCTGTTCTTTTGGGAAAATCAAGTCTTCAGTACCCCAGACAACAAGGGTTGGCATCTGCAACTGCCCTAAAGAGTCGAGCAAACAGGAGCGTTGTCCAAACATATTAAGCTGGGCACGCAGCGAGGACAGGGTGGCTTCAAGAAAGCCGGGAAGAAGCGACATTCTCTCCTGCTCTGCGATCCACGCTTCGGGAACCTGGGAGGGATGAGCGAAAAACAGCGACGCCCGTGCCCAAGCTCGCAGCTTGTTGTTAGGAGGCACTTTGCACATACTAATTCTAGCTTCTCCGTACAAAGGCAGGGTCAAAAGGGACAGGATAGGGTTGACCACCTGACCCAGCCCGGAACTGTCTACCAGCACCAAAGCAGCCACCTTCTCTGAATGTGACAGTGCAAAGCGCAGCGCAACTAGACCACCTAACGAGTTGCCGACCAGTATCGCCCGCTCAATTCCTAAGGCATTGAGAAAATCAGCCACGAACTGCGTTAGAAATTCCACCGAGTATTCGCGGTTAGGTTTAGCAGCATCGCCGAAACCTGGAAAGTCCAATGCCAAGACGCGGTGATCATTAGCCAGCGTGGGCATCACCCAAGACCAATCAACAGCGCTGTCAGCATCTCCATGTAGCAACACTAACGGAGGGTCATAATCGCCCGCCGTAAAGTAGCGGGTGGTTAAACCGTTTACATTTATTCGCTGCTCTTCAACCGCTGTTTTCACACTTTGCTCCATCATGTTTAAAGCATCAGCCATTGTCCTCAAGTGTGATGGGCACCATTAACTCGGAGAACCTCACCAGTAACGTAGCTGCTGGCTATGGGCGACAGCAGAAATGCTACTGCCCAGGCAACCTCCTCAGGCTTGCCGAAGCGACAAAAAGGAATCTCAGACACAATGCGCTCTTTCACTTTGTCTGGAACCGACTTAACCATATCAGTCTCAATGAATCCCGGTGACACAGCATTGGCTCGCACTTTGTAGCGAGCCGCTTCTAAAGCTAGGGACTTTGTTAGACCAATCAGCGCCGCTTTGGATGCTGCATAGTTGGTCTGACCGATGTTTCCCCGCTCACCCGAAATTGAGGTGATACAGACAATCGAACCTTCCCGACGCTCGTACATCTTGGGGATAACTGGCATCAACGTGTTGTATACTCCCTTCAAATTTGTATCTATTACTTCATCCCAGTCATCTACCTTAAGTTTGGGAAAAAATTTGTCTCGCGTAATTCCAGCGTTAGCTACAATTCCGTAAATTGGTCCTAGTTTTTCTTCAACCTGTTCTGCCACTGCTGCCATTGCGGCAACGTCGGTAACATCGGCTGCAAGTGCTAAAGCCCCATTCTGACTATTGCTATCGCTGCGGTAGGTGTAAGCTACCTTGGTTCCCAGTTCTAAGAGCAAACTGACTATTGCCGCGCCTATTCCTCTATTACCCCCAGTTACCAGAACGACTTTATCGGACAGTCCCAAAGAGACCATAAGTCACTTCCACCCCTATTTTTATTTCAGCCATGCTACCTCAGCGGCAAAGCGCGAATGCTTGCAGCTTTGGCATTGTCAGTTAACGCTCAAACGACTTACTTATTAAGAGAATCAATTTACAGAAGAACCTAAAAAACCATTCTTGTGTTGCTCCCCTCAGCTGCATTCCCAATAAAGAGTCACGCTCACGGCTTAACTGACAATACCTTTCGCTGTAATCAGTACAGCAAGATGCTGACTGTTATAGCAATTAGGCTGTCATTTCTTGCTGAATCTTGCTTTTAGCAGCTTTAAATTCAGTAGCCATTTGCTCTTTCTGCTCATCGCTGCAATTGTTGTCAATCGCTGAGAACATCGTGAATTCTTCTTGGCGAATGTGGTCGCCAAGCACATCCATCAGCTGTTTAACTTTTGATCTGAACTCGTCGGCTGAAGCGGGATCAATAGACTTAATTTCATCTAGCATCTGCTTCATTTGCGCTTGCTCATCGTACAGCTCTTGAGTGTTATCATCGCCGTAGAATGAGCGAACTTTCGGATACACTACTTCTTCTTCAGCTTGAGCGTGTGTTAATAAATCTTTGTAGAGCTGCCCGAAATACTCTTGGAGCTTTTGAGGATCTTTAGTAGCTCCGATTTCCGTGAAAATTGTATTTACTTTGTCGTGATCCAGCCGGATAAGGGTCTGGATGTTCATATCTTGCTTGTCAGTGTTTTGCGTAACCACGCTACCAGCTACACCCGATAATGCAGCGACCGCATCTTGCACCCGTCCCCAGAGTCCTTGGTGTGCGTCTTTGCCAGTCATTTCGCGGACACCCACCTGTTCGAGCATCCCTTTGAGCTGTTCTTGGTGAGCGCGACCCTCAAAGTTGACAGTATTTAAAGGCGTAATTGCTACTTCAATATCAGCCCCTACCACCTGAGCGGCTTTGTGGATCATGATTCCACTCATAGCCTGACCATGCTTCATTAGTTCATGGTGCATGAGTTTCTGATAAAACGTAAACTCATTGCCTGACATCATCTGCTCAAACTGCGGAATAAATATCTTGGTTGCAGCACTAGGTTCAGTCTGAACGCCATATTGAACGATTACAGTGTCTATGATGCCTATGTTTTTCTGGTCATCCTCAAGCATATTTTGGAGACGCTCTCGAACGTCTTCATAAGGACAGGCATCTATTAGTTTTTGATCGTTAGAGATAATTAAATTTTGAAAGGCTTTTAGGTCTGCCAATCTTTCGCTGATCGCAACCCGCTTTGTATCGTCTAGTGTTGTAGCCATGCTTAGTTCTCCTATTGAAAAATAATGTGATTGATGCCCTTTCAGTGCCAAGGTAATGTAGCTCAACACGAGTTCCCAAAACGCTACTCACTCACAGAGCTTTAGAAGCGTTTTTCAGGTCTTTTTTGAGAACCTGATCAAACACAATTACCAAAAAAATGGAAAGGGGTTATGTTTTTAAGCGACAAAAAGCTTGAATACCTTGATTTTGCAGGTAATCGAGTTATCGTCCACCTAACCTAGGTTAGATGTTTCGGTTTAGCCCCTAAATCTGGGTGCCGGGGGTTGGGGAAACCCTTGACAAAAATGGACAACCGTCGTGGTTATGTCTGTATAAATTAACCGAATTAGATGCCTAAATCAAATTGCAGACATAAGCAGTCAAGATCTACTCATACTTAGTGTGGATATTGTATACAGTTATCCATTTTTGTCTACGCAAAATGAAGCGGGGCACAATGACTAATACTGCGTAAGTCTTGACGAAGTAGAGTCGTGGGAGTGGCAATTGTCAAAGTCGCTCTAATGCGATCGCCGTACCACCGCCGGTGCCATGACAGACTGCTGCTAGCCCTAACTGCCCATTTTTCTCTTGTAAGGCATTGAGCAGCGTGACTATGATTCTTGCTCCTGAAGCCCCGATGGGATGTCCGAGAGCGATCGCTCCTCCATAAACATTCAGCTTTTCGTAAGGAACGCCTAGCACCCGGTTAAATAGTACGTTACTCAGAGCAAAAGCCTCGTTGTTCTCGAACACGTCAAAATCGTAGATTCTCATCTTCAGCTTGTCTAAAAGCTTGTTGACTGCCAGGATAGGAATTTCCGGGAAGCGCCAAGCTTCGCCACCTACCCAGGTTCCTCCAATCACCCGTGCTTTTGGCACAAGTCCGTAACGTTCTACTGCGCTTTTGCTTGCCAATACTAATGCTGCTGCTCCGTCCGATATCTGGCTGCTATTGCCAGGTGTGAATACCCCATCTTCTACAAAAGCAGGCTTGAGTTTGGCTAGGCTCTCCAAGGTCGTTTCCGGACGGATTCCCTCGTCTTTGTCCAAGAGTTGCAAACCTTTCTTCCCTTTAACTTCAATCGGTACAATTTCCTTCTTGAAGCAGCCTTGGTCGGTGGCGATCGCTGCCCGCTGCTGTGAATATAAAGCTACTTGGTCCAAGTCAGTGCGCGTAACCTGGTAAGCCGCTGCCAGCCGTTCAGCTTGCTCTCCCATCGCTTCAGCGGTGGTGGGATCGGTGAGACCGTCGTAAAGTAAAATATCCGTGAGTTGCTCTGGCGCACCCAGCAAAAATTTATATCCCCATCTTGCGCGGTGCGATAGAAAAAATCCGGTCTGGGACATCGATTCCATTCCGCCAGCAAGTACGATTTCGGCTTCACCAGCGCGGATAGCGGTGGCGGCGTTCATCACACTCATCATTCCCGACGAACACACCATGTCCACAGCATACCCGTTCACCGTTTCTGGAATTCCAGCCTTGAAAGCCGCTTGACGGGGCAATGACTGTCCGTGACCGGCTCTAAGTACGTTGCCAAAAATGTAAAGGTCTAATGCTTCCCCGGATACTCCTGCCCGCTCCAATGCAGCACCCATGGCGATCGCACCTAAATCTACTGGCGAAAAACCCGCAAGAACACCTCCGAATCTACCCAGTGGCGTGCGTACTGCTGAGACAATATAAGCTTCTTCCATATTCCTCATTATTTTTTACAATGTCACTGCCTCAAGCGCTACCAATCCAAGCAGGATGCTTAGGTCAGCAGATTTCATCGGTAATATCAAGACCTGTGAAATATAGTTATATTTCCCGGAAACTAAATCTATTAATCTTCTGTAGCTTGCCTAACTATAAAATTTTTCGGCATTGCCCTTGTAACATTGATCGTTTATGTTAGTCAATACGTTTACTATCCAAATCATATTTATTATATTTATTATATTTATTTTTTCATACATCAGTCATTAGAGCGAATTTTCGATTATTATTTAATCAAGTATGAGAACAAAATCAGAGGAGCAATAGTAATGGATTTGTTCACTAATTTGGAGCAGTTTTTAAGACAGTTTAGCGAATTCCAAAAAGGAGTTTTCACTAGCTGGACTTCTATGATGCCTATGCAGAGCATAAATACGCCCAATTTCCGAGATAATTTTGATAAAACCCTGAAGTTTCAGGAAACCGCGATCACAAATTCTTTGGAACTTCAGGCTTTGTTAGCTCGTATGTCACTAGAAACCCAAAAGCAATTTTGGGAGAGCTATTTCAATATGTTACGGAAGATGTAAATAAAACAGTCTTTGTAGTAGATTTAAATCAATAAATTCCCCAAGATAATTCTTGGGGAGCTTTTTAAATATGAAACTCTTGTCGTCAGTAAAATTTTTTATATTCGTTCTATTCCTCCAATAGTTTACTCTTTAGGAAAAGTCCATTGACTAAAATTTAAACCTGCTACTAGGTTTAATCGTCTACCCAAAGAAAGGGCATTATGTTAAATAAGTTTGTACTAGTGAATACAAAGATACTTTTATTCAGGTTCGCGCCTGAAGCCAATCGACAATAGTTGGAGGAAGGTTTTGTTGCACTTTGTTGCTCACGTACATTCCAATATGTCCGACGGGGAAGGAACGCACTGTGTAGTCAACGCTAGCGATGTACTTTTCAAGAGCTAAGGAAGATGCTGGGAGAACCAGATGATCCTGTTCGGCATAAATGTTCAAAATCGGCATGTGGATATTCTTCAGATCCACTCGCTTTTTGCCAATCTCGATTTGACCTTTGATCAGTTTGTTTCCCTGATAAAAATCCTTGATAAACTGTCGAAATGCTTCGCCGGCTTGGTCTGGGCTGTCGAAAATCCACTTTTCCATCCGCAGAAAGTTGAGCAACTTATCTTCACAGTCAATGATTTCTAAAAGGTCAACATACTTCTTGACCCCTAACTGAAAAGGCTTCAGCATTATGAAGGTAAAGTTGAGGAAGGAGCCTGGGATGTTGCCGAGAGTATCTACAATTAAATCGACATCCAGAGCCTGTGACCCTAAAGTGCTTCCACTCCAAACATTGAGGAGTCCCTCAATGTGGAAATCCACGGGTGTAACCATAACAATCAGGTTTTTTACCTTCTCTGGGTACAGCGAACTGTAGCAAAGGCTGAAGGTTCCCCCCTGACAAATCCCTAATAGGTTAATGTGGTCTAAGTTGTTTTGCTTTCGCACTACGTCCACACAGTTATTGATATAGCCATTGATGTAGTCGTCAAGAGTCAGCCAGCGATCGCCACGGCTAGGATAACCCCAATCTATTATGTATACATCTATACCCAGCTTAAGTAGATTGGCAACGAGCGATCGATTCTCCTGTAAATCCACGATGTCAGGACGGTTGACTAGGGCGAAAACTATGAGGATGGGGATGTTTAGCAAATGCTCCACCTGAGGCTCAAAGCGGTACAGCACCACCTTGTCCTCTCGGTAGACTTCTTCTTTGGGTGTCACCCCGATCTGAATGTCCTGTTCGCGCATGTGGCTTAAGATATTAATAATTTTGACCAGCTTTTGGATGAACTTTAGGATTCTGCTAAGGCTTTTTTAAGACTTTTAACTTCCTTTTTTAACTCATAGATGCTGCGGTGAATCTCGTCTACTTCGCTACGAGTTGGCAGGTTATTCATCTTCAAAAACATTTCTATCACCTGTTGCTGGTCGAGCCAGAGCTTCATGCTTGCATTCAACAACTTTCCCTGAATTTGAAGGGCATGTTCTGAACGAAAGGTCTCTGCAAATATTCGGTCAAATATGCGGCTCCAAACTTGCAGAAACTGCTGCGAATTTTCTACCGTTCCAGATGATTGGAACTCAAGGAGCGCCTCCTGAAATGCCCTCGCCGAGACATCGAGTAGTACTAACTGATAGTCAAAGCCCGCAACATAAATGTTTATCCAGGCATCAAAGCTCTGAAGCAGTTTGTTAAACGATTGGTTATCCTGCTGTAAGGTCATTTTATTGAAAGTTAATTTGAAAGCATTAATTAAATTTAATATATATCAATACATTTAATTTAATTGGTAATTTATAATTACCAATTATCTCAATATCAATAAACCTCATCTGAGTTTAGATACCGACTGCCAAAAGTATGAATTGAAAAAATTGTAACGGAAATTGTCACGAATGCTATCGCATTTATTCTTTACTGTCATCACTGGGGACTACCTCATTCAATAAAGCACCTTTAAACACACCCTAACTATCTGTAGCTAGCGTATCCCCAAGGAGCGGGTGCGCTCGTGGCTCAAAAATTACAGTACGGGCTACAAGTATAACTTGTAGCTCTCAATCTTAATCGGTCATTGCGTGCTGCTAGATGCATTGTTCTTGTTACGGCGACCAAGCAGGGTGCGAACCGCAGTGAGTACTTCGGGTATAGCCAGTACCAACGACGCTACCGAGCAAACAGTCGCAACCTGGCAGTAGTCGCAAAATGCTTTGTTCTCACTCCACTCTTCACGAGCCAGTTCAAGGGAGACGCCTGAGTCGATGAGGATTTTGATGCCCATCGCAATTGGCAGCAACGGGTTACGCCTAGCGCGGTCAAGACCACCAGCTGAAGCCACCCAAGCAGTGAGGGCGTAATTAAGCATCATTATTGGTCCATCGGGTGAGTTGAATCGGCTGTAAGCGTAGTTAGATGCGTCTACGCGGTCTGCGTCGAATAACGGTACTGGCAGTGAGGGTAGGTGACTAACAACCCCGGTTTGGTAAAGTGTGACGATTTGTCCCATTGAACCTCCGAGCATAGACAAACCGATAATTGCTCTGCGACGGCTCATGTCAGGATTCTTTCCTTGACGCAGTTCCTCACTGAGTTGTTTTGGCTCCATAAATTGTCATCCTCATAAGGTATATGTTGACGGTTACATCAGCCGTAAAGACTGCGTTTCACCGATGACGGATCGCGCTCATAAGCGATCGCAGCATTCTTGAGGCGCGAGTCAGCTGTTAACTTTCCTACCCATTCTCAACAATCGATTCGATGCGTACCACTTGCTTTGGACGTACTCCGCGCTGCAAATAATTAACAAAGGGTGTGATGAGGGATACAGAAATTCAATCGCTAACAACCATAGCGGTATTCTCGTCTATGCCAAATCCTAAGACTGCAGGTTCTGGTAGCAAAGCTGAAATTAAGCGTCCCAAGCGTCCGCGCTGTGTCTGAAAAATGCGCTTTCGATGACTACCCCAGGCAAAAAACCAAGACCAAAACCAATTTCCACAATTTCCATTCTAGGGTTTGTGCTTGAGTCACCTGACAAAATCATTGGCGGAAAGTTGGTTGAGATAGATAGATGGGTACCCAGTTCAAAACTCTGTTCTAATTGTTTCTATCAAATCAGTGAGTTGTCATTGGATGTGCGTGAATGGACTTGTCCTCATTGTGGCACTCATCATGATCGTGATGGAAACGCAGCGATAAATATTAGAGCAGAAGGTATCAGAATACTAAAGGCGGAAGGTTCAGCCGTCTGGGCTTTCGGAGGGGAGGTAAGTCCTAAGCTTGGGCGAAAGTCTAAGTTTGGGCACTAAGAGCGTGATTACAGAAGCTCAGACTTCAGCCGTAGGCAAGTCTGAGTAGTTCACTATAATTCTCTCCCACCTATGAATGGTAGTTGTGTCGCAGCTGTCATAATCACAATTTTTGCCTTTGTACCTCCAGCACGTCGAACAAACTCCCACAGAATTTGATAATCACCGTCTTTATCTTCAGCTCCCCCAATAATTACCAACTGCCGTTTGCTTTCACTCGCCACTATAATGCCTCCTGATATGAATTAATCAATTTCAAGAAAACATGATAATTAAAACTAGAGAATCAACTAATTTGATTAAGGGCGATTTTTTCAGCAACGACTTAGGTTATTAGAAAAAATATCTAACAGTTGTATGCACTAGATTTAAACGTTAATAAAGTAAGTTTTATTAACGTTTAAATCTAGTGAAAAGTGCTAACTTCTGGCTGATAAACAAATGCAAATCTAAGCTATCTACCAATGATTCCATGCAGAAATTGCATCTTCTACTACAAATACTCTCTTTGGAGAATTGGCTTCTTCAGCTACTAGAACTTTCAAGGTTACGGTATACACATTATTGATTATTTTGTGTCCGTAACCAATGACTTTCCCTAGTTGTCCAGTTTCTTGATTTATCACACGCTCATCAATAGTAAACATAAGGGTAACTGTCTAAGTTTGACAGTTTATAAATGGTATTTCATATATTATCTATATTCCCGAAAATGAAAACTTCATTCTTTAAGGATATTTTGATTCATCCTGAAGTAATATGTTAGTTTTATTGGGAGGATATAACTTCTGTATTTATTATGAGGACGGAAACTTTTCTCAAGCAGTTTGTTTGCATTTACCGTAGTTTAAAATGCAATTACTATGGTTTTGAGATAGCCTCTATTTGCAGGTAATGTAGTTTCAAAGACTTTTTTGCAGAGCATTAGACCTACACTACCAACAGCGTCGTCATCGAGAACGAGCAAGGGTAGACTATTAAGTGAGATAAATTAACTAGAGATTATTTCACCTTCGTGTAGTTGTAACATTTTAAAGAGCAAATGCATCACAATGCACGCTCTTTTAAATAACATTAAAATGCACACCTTTCTCAAGGTTACATACACATACTTGCTTTGGTCTGTCCGGTTTCGGACAGAGAAACTCAAAAAGATTTATGAGCGCTTGTAAAGAAGCAACTTGCCCAGTAATCGAGCAAATTTGTTTTATATGACCTGATAACACTTGCTGTTTTTGTTGCTGATAATAATTCTGCCACGGAATAACAGCGAATGATTGCCGCTTGGCTTAGGATACCAGCAGTTAGAGGGTTTAGCGCATAGCTTATAGCCAGAAGACCCCCGTTAATTAAAATTATGTTACAGCTTCAGCCAAACAAGCGGTTATATTCTGCCTTGACCATCCCGTAACATTCGCAGGCACCTGTTTCCAAATTCTTCCTGTCAAGAATCTGGATATGTCCGCGCCGATAACTGATCAAGCCCCTACCCTGGAGTTTACTAGCAGTTTCACTGACTCCAGAACGCCTAACGCCGAGCATCGTCGCCAGAAATTCATGCGTGAGGCGAAATTCCTCTGAACCCACACCGTCACTGCTCATCAACAACCAGCGACAGAGCCTTGCTTCTATTTGATGAAGACGGTTACAGGCAGCGCTTTGTGAACCGACAACAATGACTGTATGTATGTAACGGTGAAGAAGCTTTTGCAACGCGCTGCTTGTGTCGAACGCCTCTTTGATGATCCCTGCTTTGACACGCACGGCTTGACCGGGGATTTGTGCCAGCGTCTGCATCGGTGTCCTGCTCGTATCTAAAAGAATTGGCACACCTGCCATTCCCTCACGCCCGATAGAGCCAGATTCTACCGTTGAGCCATCCTCCATCACCGTCACTAAAGAGAGCAATGAGTTAAGAGGGAAATAGACAAACTCGATCGGCTCATCAGGCGAGATGATGACCTGTCCATGTGAAAGTGAGACTTGCTCGAGATGAGGATGCAATGCTGTGAGATCCTCACTCGGAAAGCCGGCAAGCAACCGATTTTGTGTTAGAGGACGTGACTGTTGATGAGTGGACATCGATGAGCCGAATGTTGATAATTGCTATCTCAATGCCAAATAATCTCAGGTTAACCAGCTAGGGATTAATAATTCCGTAGTAAATGGCAGCAACAAATAAGAAAATTGCCAAACTAAAAATGGTAAAGCCGATTAGTCGGGGGTCGGGCAATTCTTTAATTGTACTTAAATTATTTCTTTTTAGCTGAGTCGTAGATTCAAATTTACTTATTTTTTTATAATTCATATAATCATGTCTTCTCTGTGAAAAAAAGATAATTCTCTATTTATGTAGTTTTTTTGCCGTGTATTTGTGGCTTAGTAGTTATCATAATTCCAAAAAATTACTAATTGCCGCATCATTATTCAGAATTATTAAAAGGCTATTTAATGTAAAAAATTATTGTATGTGGCAATACATTAGGATAAGCAAATAGATAAAATTTAATGCTTAATTTTTTATCAACCTTAAAGATTCTGCTGGTTGCCCAACGCATCACTAACGGCAAGTTGTTTCCGGTTAAATTGCGCGGATCGTCAGCCGCCAAATTAGCAAGATAATAGTATCGGTAAACACAATAACTTGTAACTTTTAATCTTGACTTTTGATAGAGGAAGTCAGAAAAAATGTGAGTTTAATAGTAAGTATTATGTATCGCAATCAGGCGATTGAATAAAAATACTAACTGTTTAAGAAATTGCTTGAAAGGATACAAACAGCGAGTAGCTTACATTCAGTAAAGATTTGCACAAAATTTGGAGTTACAAATAGTATGGACAATACAAATACGGCGCACATGATAGAGCGTTACTGTGCCTTGAGCGTCGGAATTATCTTTTTGGTTTTAGGTGTGGCTGGATTTATACCAGGTTTGGTTTCATTGCCTGGGGCAAGTGAATCTTATGTCCCACTTGGTGCAACTAAGAGCATTTATGCTACGGGATTTGGCTATGTATTTGGTCTTTTTCCGACTAATTTATTGCACAACCTTGTACATTTGGCTGTTGGAGTGTTGGGGATTGCTTCATATAGCAGCTTGAGCAATTCGCGTTTATTCAATCGTGGTTTTGCAGTTGCCTATATCTTAATTGCGATCATGGGATTGCTGCCTTATACTCAGACAAGTTTCGGCTTAATGCCGCTGTTCGGTAATAATGTTTGGTTTAACGCTCTAACAGCGATCGCCACCGCTTATTATGGCTTTGTCATACCAGCTAAGGTGGCAGGTAGCAGTGTATCGCATAATGTTTGACATTAAAAGAGCGATCGCGTTTCTTGCAGGTACACAGGTTTGACCCGAAGTTGGAAAGATGCGATCGCTTCTTTCCAGCAGTTGAATTAACAGTAATCTACATATTCGTTGGTTCGTAGTTGCGATGGGTGCGCGTGCATTGCAACTACATAAAGATTAGCAGGAAAATATGTAGAGATCGCACTCTAACGACATCAGCCTCTCTTCAGGTGTAGACCCCCAAGTGTATGCAATTCCTTTTTTTATATTGACGTTTACCATTAGTTAGAATTGAGATATCCGTGACGCACTTTAAGAATTAGCACGCAGCTAGGTGCGTGTGTGATTGTGTTATCCATCACCATTTTTACCGCTGCATCGAGGGTAACTTTAACTGGTTCTATCGTTTCCGTTCCTTCTGGATTTGCTTCTGTTTTTGTTAGCTGCTTTGCTAAAAACATTTGCACGGGACAATGAACAATCGACGTATCTAAATTAACGACACCTAAATCAATTAATTCCGATGCTTTGATGCCAACTTCTTCTTCAATTTCACGTTTTGCTGCCTCAATTTTAGGTTCATCCTCTTCAACTGCACCGCATACAACTTCGATACTTTCTTTACCAAGGGCATAGCGAAATTGCCGAACTAGATACACATTACCATCGGTATCTATCGGCAAAATAGCAACGGCAGGTTTCATTTTCACGGTGGCATACTTACCAAGTTTACCGTCAGGTCGCAAAACTTCGTCTTCAGAAACATTGATAAACGAATCGTGGAATTTCTGGTTTGTTTCTTGTATTGTCCAAGGACCATTTTTTTGTGGCATAATGATTTCTCTCGCTATTAACTAACACAGAAACAGATAAACACAGATGTACACAGATCATTCATCTGTGTTTATCTGTGTGCATCTGTGGTTTCATTTTCATGTATCTTGACCTTTGCACTCTTGTTTAATGACAAAGACCACTAAAAATCACTCCAAAGCCGGTTTAGTGCGAGCGTAGGAGTTTAAAAACACAACAAAGAGAATTGCAAAGGTAAGGTCAATAACACCTGGAACTAAATAAAATGGGTGAAGCTTGCCTACCAAGGTGTGATAAGCTAGCACAACGAAAACCGAAGATTGCGCGATAATTCCAAGTTTTACGATGCCGTGATTGCGCTCGATGTCCTGACCAACCCACCAATAGCCAATCCCGATAACGAAGACCAACGCGAGAAACAGGTGTGAATATTCAGAATTGACCAGGGGTTTCTCACCAAGCAACTCGCGAATCCATTGGTCGGATAACAGCAAAAACACCGATTCAACCCAATTGATCACAGCCTTGAGTTGAAATATATACTTCCACGTCGTTTGATTATTCATAATTGCACGCGCTTTTAATCCTCTTCGCTCTTATCGTTTTACTTTAAGGCTGGTAAGGTTAATGTTTAGCTAAGTTTTCTTTACTTTTAAGTAGTTTGCTGCACTCTTAGGAAGCAGTCATTTGCTCTTGCAGCTTGCTTTTAGCTGTTTTAAATTCGGTAGCCATTTGCTTTTGCTGCTCATGGCTAAAGTTGTCGCGGAGTTTGGGGAATATATCGTTTTCTTCTTGATTAATGTGAGTTCGCACCGCAGTTCTTAGCTGCTCAATTTTTGCTTTGAACTCAGGTGAAGAAAAGTTGAGAGGCTTAATTTCATCTAACATTTCCATCACTTCGTCGGTCTGGTCGTATATTTCCTGTGTGTGTTCGTAATATGGACGAACTGCTGGGTAGAGGATTTGTTCTTCGGCTGTACCATGAACTTTTATGTCTTTGTAGAGTTGCCCAAAATACTCTTGAATTTTTTCAGGCTCCTTAGCACTGAAAATTTCCATAAACAGAATATCGACCTTAGTATGATCCATCAGGAGAAGCTCACGGATGGTCATTTCGTCATCGGTGCGTGTTACTACGCTACCCACCACACCAGTTAAGGCTGCAACAGCATCTTGAACCCGCGCCCACAGTCCCTGCTTTGGCTCTTTTCCTGTTAGTTCCCGCACACCCAGAATCTCTAGAATTCCTTTAAGTTGCTCTTGATGAGCGCGGTTTTCAAAGTTAACTGTATTTAAAGGAGTTATGGCAGCTTCAATATCAGCACCAACAACTTGGGCAGCTTTGTGAATTAGCAGTCCAGCCATAGTTTGCTTATGTTTGAGCAATTCATGTTCTTGTACTTTCTCAAACCAAGTCAGTTCAGATTCCATGAGTTTCTGAACTTCTGCAATTATCTTCTGGGTTGTTTCCTTAGGCTCACCCTTAACACCGTATTGAACAATTACAGTATCGAGAACGCCCAAGTTTTTCCGGTCATCTTTGAGCATATGCTGTAGGCGATCGCGAATCTGTTCGTCAGTGCAATCTTTAATAAATTGCTCCTCATTATTAATCAGCAGATTTTGTAGTGCTTTCATATCTGCTAATTTTGTGGCAATTGAAAGCCGCTTGCTGTCATTAAGAGTTGATACCATTTTTGATTCTCCTATCACAATTGTGAACTTATCAAAATCTATAAAGTCTTCGTTGATTGCAGTTCTCACTCGCGTCCAATACAACGCTACTGTCAGGGCGCAATGCAGTTACAGGAGAAAAACTTGTGGTGCTGTTTAAGCGAGCGAGTGCAATCCTTTATTTTGTAAGTTTTGCTCGATGTGCTGCATTTCCTCTATCGTCTCTCCAGCCACAATCCCGTAAATTTCGGTGTATATTTTTCCGTATTTGACCTTCTCTAAAGCGGACAGGATCATAAAGTCCTTGCGCTCCAGTTCTGGTTTCAGGGTTACTAAAATAAAGTCCAATGTCCCATCCATGCGGTAGTCACTGGAATATTTCGCCACCTCCTTTCCCTGTTTCAGTAGGGTATGGCGCTGTAAGCACAGCGGAGTTGAGCCATTGATTCGGAAATTCGCATCGATCGCATAAAACTGTCCGTCTTTATCTTCCAGCACGTCGAAGCCAATAAAGCCGAAATAACCGAGCTTATGAGCATACTGACCAATAGCGGCAATCATCTCAAAGAATTTGCTCATGTCAGTTTCACCGTAGTGAATCAGTCCCCCTAAATAGGTGCCCGACTCTGTGACGAGTTGACCCGTGGTGCCGATGAGCGTTATATCTCCGGCTTTGTTGACATAGAACTGCACGCAGTAGTTCTGCACCTCATTTTTGACGAACTCCGAGACAATAATTGTATCGAGCAGTTTATGATTTAGATACTTCCTCAGTTCTTCAAGGCAGTAGTTCAGATCGCTGGCACTTTTGATAATGTAAGTACCTTCTCCTGAAAGTCCGTGGGACGTTTTGATTAAGTATGGGAATTCTGGTAACTCAATGTCTTCGAGACTGTTGGCGTGCAGATTGTAGCTTGAGTATTTCGGACATTGCACCCCCAACTCAGCTAGTGCCACTTTACTGAGTAAGCGGTAGTGGGTGTCCGGATCAACAGCGTGTTTTTCAGGCTTTAGATTATCAAAGGGAAATAAAGTGATAACTTTGTCAAAGCGATCGCTTTGGCTGAGGTCATCCAGATAAGTCGAGCAATCCATCATTTCAATACTGGTGTAGCTGAAGCCAAAATGCTCCTGCCAGTAGTTAATTAGCAACTTTGGCGGCTCAATAATCACAATTCCTGGAATCGCATCGCCTAACACAGCCAGATTTTTCCAAGGTTCCTTCTGGCAAATTTTGTCGAAGGAGGTTTTGGTGGCTTCACTACTACCGTCTTGAATGAAGTATTTTTTTGTGTTAGGGTAAGCAGCCCAACTCGCAGTCGCTGGGTAATTTGGCATCAGCGCATAACGTGCATCTGTGATGTCTTGAGCAAACAGATCGGAAAAAGAACTCCCTTGAAAGTAATGAAAGTCGTATTTTAAGTTCATGTCTAGTTTGAATTCAACTGTTTTCAAGACACACTTCGGCATCTACCTGACAAATAAGGTATTAGTTGCGGAATTTTGATTCCTCTATCTGCAAGCAGAAACGAGGAGTGAAAAATTCCGCAATTTCCCCTGAAAATGTTACATACTCAATTTTTCAGCGATCAGCTATACCCTACCTTACCAATTCGAGTGATGCATTCGATTCTTTTTTGGTAAACACAGCTACCTCGTCCTGTTCCTCGGTCATATAAGCACAAGCCATGTGCGATGAGTTATACGCCCAGCCTACCCGTCCCTGACGGTCTAAGAGAATACACCCAGCCTCTCCTATAACCTTAGATTTCAAAGTTTCAATCGCCTTTTGTGCTGCTTCCTCTGGATGTCTGTCTCCAGCCAGGAAATCAATAGCAGTCTTGGATAAAACCACCGGGATAATCGACTCGCCATCACCTGTGGTTGAGCAAGCACCGAGTTCATTGTCAGCGTACAAGCCACTGCCAACGAGCGCACTGTCGCCAACGCGACCGGCTTGCTGGCTCGTAGTGCCGCCAGTTGAGGTGCCAGCAGCTAAGACGCCGCTAGCATCCAAAGCCACACAACCAACAGTGTTGGGGCGATCCAGAACTTCCTGCTCCTCCTTCCACTCTTGCCATTGCTCATCAGCAATCAAGTCTTCTTTTTTACACATTTCCGCTCCGTTGTCTGCGGCAAAGCGTTCTGCACCCCGCGCCACTAGCAGCCTGGGTTTTTCATCCATAATCTTCCGTGCCACCGAGATTGGATGACGCACGCCCTGAACTGCTGCAATCGCTCCCCAACCTAAGGTAGCGCCGTCCATGATTGCCGCGTCTAGCTCCACCTCTCCGTCGCTGTTGAGAGTTGCGCCAAGACTGGCGTTAAAGGTTTGGTCAGCTTCAAGAACGCGGATAGCTGCCTCCACGGCTTCTGCTGCACAGCCCCCCCTAGTCAGCACTGCCCAACCAGCCTCTACTGCTGCTTGGCAACCTGCATTGTTGGCTGCAACCTTGTCTTCTGAGATGGTTTTTGCTCCACCGTGAACAATAATAGCTAGTGTCATAAATTTCCTTTTGTTGTTATGAACCTTGTGTGACTGAAATTGCCTCAACTTTTTCGTCTATCAGTTGCAGCGATCGCTGGCGTAAAGTATCTAAACCCAAACGCTTAGTTGCTGAAATAAACATTGATTCAGGATACTCTTGTTGCGCTTTCGCCAAAGTTTCGCTATCTACAGAGTCAATTTTGTTAAAGACAATCAAACTTTTTTCTGGGATAGCAGGCATTTCTGCGAGTATTTCCTGTACACTCGCGATATGGCTTTCCCAAGCTGGATGAGACAAATCAACAACATGAAGCAACGCCGTAGCTTCAGTGACTTCCTCTAGGGTGGCGCGAAAAGCATCCATTAGCGCTGGCGGAAGTTCGTGAATAAAGCCGACAGTATCTGTAAGCAGAATAGTTCTGCGTTCCTGAGTTTCTGGATTTGTAATAACTAGCTTGCGCGTTGTCGGGTCGAGGGTGGCAAATAGTTGGTCTGCCGTGTAAACCTCGGCATTAGTTAACACATTCAGCATAGTAGATTTACCAGCATTGGTGTAACCGACTAAGGCGACAACCGGAATTTGTTGCTGTTGTCGCTGTTGGCGGATGCGATCGCGATGTGCTTGTAACTGGTTGACTTCTTGCTGTAACTGAGCAATTCGCCGTTGAATAACTCGTCTTTCTGTCTCTAATTTAGTTTCACCAGGTCCTCTGGTACCAATTCCCGCACCTAATCTGGACATTTCTCGACCTTGACCGCGCAACCGTGGCAGCATATATTCTAATTGCGCCAGTTCAACTTGTAATTTACCTGCTTGGGATTGAGCGCGTTGAGCGAAAATATCTAAAATTACCTCGGTTCGGTCTACAACTGAGATACCAATCTCGTTTTCCAAATTGCGGGCTTGGGATGAAGAAATATCTCGGTCAAAAACAATTAAATTAGCTCCTACCTTTTGAGCTTGAAGGGCGATTTCTTCAACTTTTCCCTTACCGACAACAGTTTGGGGATGGGGACGACTTCGCTTTTGTTCCACTGTGTCCACTACAGTTCCGCCAGCAGTTTCCACCAAACGAACTAGTTCTTGCAGTCCATCTTCAAACCGCTGTTGAGAAATATCATCTGTCTTCAATCCCACCAGCAGCACTTTGTCAGAGTCAGATACAATGTCCTGGAATGACATGCGATCGCTATTTTCCGAAATCTCCCTCTCCCATTCATCAACTAAGTCGTCAAAGTCTTGCTCAGTTAAGTCATCTAAACTTAGGGGAGGAGAAATCTCCCAAGGCTTTTGAGCATTGGGGATAAGGTTAGCGATGAAAGTTTCTTTAACATTGTCGGTGGCTGCTTTTTTGTGTCTTCCAGCTTCGCCGTCAGTTAAGGATAGCACCACCAAAGCATCTAAGCGCTGGCGTGCCATTGCAATTAATGCTGCTTCATCAGGTGGATCTGATTTAAATTGAGTCGCAACACAATGAATTCCGCTCAAGCGTTCCGCACTGTGGCGGGGTAATTCTTGAGGTGGAATTTGAGTTTGGCTTGGCGTTCCCACAGCAATTCGGATAACTTGTCCGCGCCGATTGATGTAACAACAAATCGGGTGATGGATTTCTGTACTAATTGCAGCCAAGGCTTGGGCAAATTCTGGCGTAATCAGTCTATCTCCCGGTTGTCGTTCCTCGTAAAGCCGCTGTAATAACTTGATTTGGCTCGATTTTATTCCTTGAATATTTCCATAAATATTTTGCATAAAACTAACACTTTAAATTGGTTTTTGAACCTATTTCTTTTAAAGTTAGCTCTATTTAATCTTGACTTAATCTACCAAGCGAAATAAGTAAAGTAACTTGCTAATTACCCCATAAGAAAGTAGCTATATTGATATCTTGCAACCAACTCAACAGCTTATATCAGCTTCTATCAAAGGTTAAGAGATGAACGGCAACACCAACTTTTTTATTGTTTTCAAATAAAAATTTTGTAGTAGGAAATACACTCAAAAGTTACAATTCTTAATTATGAAACTTGAAATGTATAGGTGTCACCGTGGCTAAGATATTTGATGTGTTCTAGTCCCGATAAATGCGATCGCCTGAATAAATTCCTCTAGGGATTTTTTCTTTTACCTTGATTTATGCCGCTTTTGATGCCACTGCCAAGCGTGAGATATAATTTCCTTAATTGTTGGATACTGCGGATGCCAACCTAAAATTTTACTTGCTTTGTCGCTGCTGCCGACTAAAATAGGGGGGTCGCCCGGTCGGCGATCGCGCTCCTCTATTTTGATTTCACCTCCGGTGACTTCCTTTGCACTTTCGATGACTTCTCTAACTGAAAACCCACTGCCATTGCCTAGATTAAAGACTTCGCTTGCTCCTCCTTTGAGGAGATACTCCAGACCCAGAACATGTGCTTGTGCTAAGTCAGTTACGTGAATATAATCCCGAATACAAGTACCATCTGGGGTAGGGTAATCAGTGCCAAAAATAGAAATGTATTCCTGTTTACCCAAAGCAGCGATTAGCACCAGTGGTATGAGGTGAGTTTCGGGTTCGTGGTCTTCACCCAATAACCCAGTTGGGTCAGCACCTGCGGCATTAAAGTAGCGAAAACGGACAGATTTAAGATTGTAAGCCGTATCGAAATCAGATAATATTCGTTCTACCATCCATTTGGTAGTTGCATAAGGACTGATCGGGTCTTGCGGATGGTCTTCGGTAATCGGCACAAACTTCGGTACACCATAAAGAGCGCAAGTAGAGGAAAAGATAAACTTCTTAATAGAAGCAGCAAGCATTGCTTCTAAAAGCGTCAGCGTACCTGTAACGTTGTTGTGGTAATATTTGGCTGGGTCAGTGACAGATTCACCCACGGCGATGTAAGCGGCAAAATGCATCACCGCAGTGATATTGTGGGTTGTAAATATGTTATCGAGGAGAGCGCGATCGCTCGTATCACCAACAATCAACTTTACTTGCAAAACCTGTTCTACAAGTTCTCGATGCCCATTCGACAGATTATCAAGAACAATTACCTCATAACCTGCTTGTTTCAGGGCTAATACTGCATGGGAGCCAATATACCCTGCTCCGCCTGTTACTAATATGGTTGTCATAACTGTACTAATTTTAGGTTTTAGATTAGACAAGATTGCGGAATGTGAGTTCCATCTGTGTCCATCTGTGTCCATCTGTGGTTAATTATTCTTTTTTTTGGAATAAATGCAAGAAGTCTATTTTAATTTTTGGATTAAACAATGAATTAGGTAGGGGCGAAGCTACGAAGCAAAAATATTTCTGATAACTCGATATATTTCTGGTCGAAAGCAACGCCCGTACACAGTTAGAAATTATTGATTTTTGACTCTTGACAAATGACAAAAATCTAAAATCTTTGACACTCATCGAAATAGCGAGACATCGCACTGTCAAGACATGACATTAACTCACCCCTATTGCTACCAAGAACGCTGTAATTTGGGCGTTTAGCACTGAAACCAAGTTCTCGCGTTGGCAGGGCAATTACATTGCTAGGATTAAAGCCTGCTTTTTTCGCTGCTAGCCGTGCCAAGTCAGCCCAAGTTATAGCGCTCTTGTTTGCCAAATGCCATAAGCCGCATTCGCCGTCAATCAACAAATCAAGGCTGGTATGGACAAGATCCGGCACATAGGTAGGTGAAATAATAACATCTTCTGCGGCGACGAAACTATTCCCAGCACTGAGCTGACGCAAGGCAATAGTGACGAAATTGTAATCATCCCAGGGACCGAAAAATGCACTGGTGCGAATCACCAGCGATGAGGGATTAACCTTCAATACCAGCTTTTCTGCCAAAGCTTTGCTGCATCCATACACATTCAGGGGGGCGACGGCATCACTTTCCATATAAGGGTTGGACACCGTACCATCAAATACTAAGTCTGAGGAGAAAGTCAGCAGCGCCACGTTATGTTGAGCGCAAGCAGTAGCTAAAGTTGCTGCGCCCTCAGCGTTTACCCTGATACAAATATCTGGTTCGCGTTCTGCATCGTCTACCCGCACATATCCCGCAGCGTTCACAACCGCCCACGGCTTTAACTGTGATAGCACCGCATCCACAGAGGCATGATTGGCGATGTCCATTTCTCGGCGTGATAGTAAGTGATATGTAATACCCCGCAACTCGCACAGCCGCGCAAAAGCCTTGCCTAAAGTTCCTGTCGCGCCCACGATGGCGAGGGGAGATGGGGAAGATGAGGAGGATGAGGAGGATGAGGAGGATGTTACTCCCTTATCTCCCTCATCTCCTCCTGCCCTAAAAACTGCTGGGTATAAAAGGCGCTGTTGCCGATGCCACCAGCCGGGTGTATCTAGTAGTGGGTGATCTGGTTTGCGCCCATCTGATAGGTCGCGTACCATCTTGGCAATTGCTGTCGGTCGTGGACGTGACGAGCGCAAGTCAAACACACCAGGCTCGTAGTAGCCGACTGAGCGAGTTACTAAACTATTCCAATCGTAAGTACCAAGCAGTGACCAAACAGTGACAGCGCGGACATCCACACCCTGAGCTCGCAATTGAAGCGCCGCATTCCAGACTTCATAAAGCCAGCGCAGCTGCTCCTCGCGGGTGCAGTGGAGGTGAGCTTCGGTAATAGCAACCGGCAGTTTGTAGCGTTCCCATGCTTCTAGTAGCAAGGTACGCGGACCTGCTGCACCCTCAGCACAAACCCGCACAGCCTCTACATCTGCGTACTCGTCCCGCCCGTTGTTCCCATGCGAAGAAGCCGGATAGCGTTCTTTGCGCTCATCCAAAAAGCGATCGCTCGTCAGGTAGTGGTTAATGCCAATGATGTCTGGTGGGCAGGGATTTTCCAGAAACCATTCAAGTTCAGCCTCATTGATGCCACAGTAACGCAGGTGACCCCACATCCGATGAGTCGCGGTGACTCGACCGCATAATAAATCAAAGGTCAACCAGCGGCGCTCGTTCTCAAATTCTGCTTGATACGCCAGCTTTGGTGTACTGTAAATCTTACCCAAATCGTCGGTTTGCACAAGTTGGGCATTCGGGTTAACTTCCCGGATTGCCTTCATCGAAAGGGCGACCCCACGGCACTCCCCCAACAAAGCACGAATAAAAGTTAACTCATCTCCTCCGTGAGGATACCAGTGACCATACATTCCGCTGAACCGCGCCGTTGTCAGCGGCTCGTTTACTGGTGTGTAATGCGTCACCCAAGGATAGCGCTCGGCAACTGCACGGGCATACAAAGCTAGTTTTTCTGGAAATTCTGGATCTATCAAGCTAGTGTGACGCGGTCCGCTACCATGATGCACTAATCCCACAATCGGACGGATGCCGAGTTCCCTCAACCGTCCCAATCGCTCATCCGCCCACGACCAGTCAGCATTCTCCAAACCGTTGGGCGCGGTGCGTTCCCACAGCACTGGGTAGCGGAGCGCGCGTAGCCCAAGTTCCGCGAATAAATCTAGGTCATCCAAGCGCGTTGCATGACCGTTGCGTTCCAACTGGTCAAAATACTCATCACCCACACGATTAACCGTACACTCCACTCCCGCCCACACTTCCAAAGGAAGTTTTGAGTGATGAGTTTCGAGTGTTGAGTTGAAGGAAACCATACTTAAAACTCAATTTTATATATTCTCTTTTTCTTCCTTGGCGTTTTTGGCACGCCAGTCGCCTCAACGGGGGGAACCCCCGCACGGCGCTGGCTCGTCTTGGCGGTTCGTTTTATTAACCGCTAAGACGCACTCGTACACGAAGTAGTCTTAAGCCTTAACCGCAATTTGCTTGTAAACAGAAAGAGCCTGAGCAACACATTGATCCATGTTGTAATACTTGTAAGTTGCTAAGCGTCCGACAAAATACACCCCTTGCGTTGCATCAGCCAGATCCTTGTATTGCTTGTAAATTTCCTGATTTTCCGGACGTGGCACAGGGTAATAGGGGTCTCCCTCAGCTTTGGGAAACTCGTAAACAATACTAGTTTTGTGGTGTTCCTGTCCCGTCAGGTACTTAAACTCCGTGACGCGGGTATACAGGTGGTCGTTCGGATAGTTGATGACTGGCGCTTGCTGAAATACCGAGGTGTTATGCGTCTCGTGCTTAAAATCAAGCGAACGATACGGTAGTTTGCCGTAGCGATAATCAAAGAACTCATCAACGGGTCCGGTGTAAACTATCTCACCGCAAGGTATTGCTTTCTCGATTTCACGGTAATCGGTGTTGAGCATCACCTTGATGTTGGGGTGTGCCAACATCGTCTCAAACATCCGGGTAAAACCGTACCGGGGCATTGCCTGGTAAGAATCTGTGAAATAGCGATCATCGCGGTTGGTGCGGGTGGGGATGCGGGCAATGACTGATTTGTCAAGTTCCGATGGGTCGAGTCCCCATTGTTTGCGAGTGTAGTTGCGGAAGAACTTTTCATACAGTTCCCGACCGACTTTGCTCACCACCACATCCTCTGAGGTGCGGATGTAATCTTTCGGTTCAGCAACCGACTTGAAGAACTCTTCCACCTGAAATGAAGTCAAGTTCATTCCATAGAGTTTATTGATGGTGTCGAGGTTGATGGGGATGGGAACAAGTTGCCCGTCTACGCTAGCGAGGACGCGATGTTCGTAAGCCCGCCATTCAGTGAACTGCGAGAGGTATTCAAAGACTTCGCGGGAGTTGGTGTGAAAGATGTGGGGACCATATTTGTGTACGAGGATTCCATGATCGTCGTAATGATCGTAGGCGTTGCCGCCGATATGCGATCGCTTGTCCACAACCAGCACTTTCTTACCAGACTGAGTTGCCAACCGTTCGGCGATGACGCTTCCTGAGAATCCTGCGCCGACAATCAAGTAATCAAATACAGGCTCTTTGTCTCTGCTAATGATGCTTGGTGCTTGTTTACCAGCAATAGCCAGATTTGAGTTCATTTTGCTGTCATCCTTTTGGGCAGCGATCGCAGAGTCTATCAATTGCATCATTGATCCCCAAGTCCGATCCCAAGAAATCTGCTCCAAAAAGGCATCTACCCGACTCAACCATCCCGATGCAGAGGTGTCCTCTTGCATAGCCTTTTCTATGGCAGCGACGAATTCAGAAACCGTGTCTGCAATTCGTACCAGCTTTAAGTCTCCGTAGGGACGCACCACATCTCGAATTGAAGTAGACACCACAGGCTTACCTGCGGCAAGATACTCTGGGGTTTTAGTTGGGCTAATAAAGCGAGTTGACTCGTTACGCGCAAACGGCAGCATCGCCAAGTCCCACCCCGCTAAATATCCAGGTAGCTCTTTATAGTCTTTCCCACCGAGATAATGAATATTCTCCCGCTGTGGCAAACTTGCGGGATCAATTTTCACAACAGGTCCAATGATCACCAAATGCCACTCAGGACGTGTGTCGGCAATACCAGCCAGCAGTTCGATATCCATCCGCTCGTCAATCACCCCAAAGAACCCAAGGCGCGGATGGGGAATATTTGCTTGATCTGCTGGTTCTTCTTTAAGAGTTCTTCCTTGTGCAAAATGCGCGACATCTACACTACTAGGAAATGCGTAGACATTGGGGTGCTGGTTCACCTTGCTTTCGTAAAGGCTTTGTCCACCTGTAAACACCAAATCTGCACGGCGGAAAAGTTCGGCTTCGTACTTCTTTAAAACAGGCGACGCTCCTTTGAATGCAGATAACTCATCCATGCAATCGTAGACAACTGCTTCTGGTTGCAAGTGGCGTGTAAATGCGATCGCCATTGGTGTATAGTACCAAAATATGTACTTGCGGATGTTATGCTCTGCAAACAAAGCATCAATCAGCACTTTTAGATCCGCGTTTACCGCCTCCTCACTCAGACCTTGTGGTAAATGTGGAACAACAACCACTACCCCATTGTTGTCAAGGCTTACATCCAAGCGTCCCAACGGTTCGTCCGTAAAAATCGGCTCCTCAATGAAGAAAACCCGCCGTCCTTGAGCGCAACGAACCAGAAGATGTTGTGGTCTTTGATAAACAAAATTCCAACGCAAATGAGACAGACAAACTATATCAGGCGAATCTGTAGAGACTTCTTTAAAGCTTTTGTTGGATAAAGATAAATTCTGCGATGATGCACCTGATGATAGCGGTTCAGTTAGTGCCGATAGCTTAGCTTCAAGCATCTTTCGTGACTTACCATTACTGTTACCGTTATTTTTTATTTGAGTTGGTTCGCCAGACATAGGTTATCTCAATTTTATGTTGGTTGGAAATTGAATTGTTGACAAATGCTCTTCCCCCAGATAATATTCTTGCCAAAAATACCCTTCCAGCTTACTTTTTTACCGTCCAAGGGCAGTAACAATTATCTGATAAAGAAGCTTTTGCTGTTTTATTACCTGCCTAGAAACTATTCAGGCTATTTAGCTTGAGAACGAGTTCTTTCACTAATTTTCAAAATACTACTAATTTTTTATCCAATCTTCTATCAAGGGATATATTTGTCTCTATCCAAAGAATTTGGAACATATTAAGTAATTTGGTAATTTTGAATACAAAATTGTCGATAAAGATTGAACTGCAATGCAAAAACAGTTTTTATAAGCTGTCCCAAATTTAAGAAAGCATATATTCAGCAGCCAAGACGCTGGCTTCGATTGGTGTTTACATTTTGAATTTTGAATTCTTCTTAACAAAACTTTATATAAACATATGAATTACCTCGCCTTAGCTACTTTATTACCATTTGAAAATTACCAAGTTCGCGGTTAGGTGTTAGCTTCAGCTAACTTACCAAATAAAATTATGGTGCGTTACCGCAAAAGCCTAAAATAATAACTCCTAAGAAAGATGTTTTTGAAATTAATTTAATTTTAAAATAATTAAAAATTCATACAATCAGTAAGCTGACTAATAAATAATTATTATTGATAGTGTAGTAATCAATAATAAATGTGGATAAGTTCAGACATTTCTGTTAGCTTAATCAAATAATTGATAGCGTTTACTTCTTAACTTTAATAGACAAAGAAGTTGCGGTTACAGACTTTTAAAAAGCATTTTTTAGGATATTTGTCTTCTAAAGATGCACTTTAATCAAAGCAGCAATTAAGTTTACGTTAACTCTTAAAATATTGGCTCTAATAGTATGTTCCGCGAACAAGAAGATGAGTTTTTAGTAGAAACGAGTCCTATCCCCATTCAGGAAATCCCAGAGGATAGGGCAATAACAGAGACGGTTCTTCCTCCAACTCCAAAACTACTGTTTAAAATTTCCAAGGCGGAAATTCGGACAAGCCTCAATGCATTAACTTTTGAGAGTATCTTCGCTACGCTTTTTTACAGTATCATCGGCGGCGCGTTGCTTAGTAATTTCTTGCTGGAGTTGGGTGCAGGTCCGGTGGAAATTGGTCTTTTAGCATCTATTCCTCAGTTGGTGAATCTGCTTCAACCGTTGGGAGCGTATCTGGTAGACCGAAGTACTAGCTTCCGCTGGTATTTCATATCGATTTTCGTCCCGTCGCGGCTGCTGTGGCTGATTCTCGTGCCAGCGATTTGGTTGGTTACGTCATCTCATATCACTAGGCATCAAGTAGAGCTGTTGACATTGGCAATTATCTTGGGAGCTAATGTCATCGAAGCTTTCGGTCGTGCTCCCTGGCTCGGCTGGACGGCTGTATTAGTACCACAGCGATTGCGGGGGCGGTATTTTGGCTTTCGCAATAGTCTTCTGAGCTTGACGAATCTTGTCGGTGTGCCACTGCTGGGTCTAGCGGTCACGGCTTGGCCAGGTGGAACACTTCAAGGCTACGGTGCGATCTTGGTTCTAGGAATTGTGCTTGGGCTAATCAGTCAGGGCTGTCAGTTCTGGATGACCGATGTGAACCCGCAGCTTTTAAAAGTCGCCGGTTCAGAGGCATCCCACGCGCAACCCACGGGAATAGATTTTAGCTTCCTTAAAGATGCCAATTTTTTGAAGTTTGTGCTTTACCTAAGTATCTGGTGCTTTGCCGTTAACGTCAGCGCTCCCTTCTTTAACCTCTATATGCTGGATAACCTGGATATAGATATTAGCGTAGTAACGATTTATAACGGCTTAGGAACTGGTGCGAACATGCTACTCCTGCTTTTGTGGGGCAAACTCGCAGACAAAATTGGAAATCGCCCGCTTCTGATATTAGTGGGAGTAGGAGTGGGGGTAACACCTCTGTTATGGCTAGGAACTGGAGCCGATCAAATTTCCCTTTGGGTCTGGTTACCCTTGTTGCACGTGCTAACTGGTGGAACGTGGGCAGCCATTGACCTGTGTACCAACAATCTGATGATGGAAGTAGCACCGCTGCGTAATCAGTCCAAATACTTCGCGATCGCCGGGGCTGTTGCTGGTGTCACTGGGGCAATAGGAATCACCGTCGGTAGCTTTTTGGCAACTCTGCCCGGTGCTGGTGGCTTGCTGGGGCTGTTTGTTATCTCAGGCGTCCTCCGGCTGGCTGCGCTCCTTCCCTTAGTTTTTGTTCAGGAACAGCGCTCTGTGCCTCTGGATCAACTAATGCGAGTTTTGTTAAGAGTTAGACAGCAAACAGAGCTGATTGAAGCAGAGGAATAAGTTTTCAACTGGTCGCGCCAGGCGAGTCCCCCACCATACGCCGCGGTTGGTGGCGTTCCTGAACTGAACGCCGCTCGCCTTACTGGGTACGCTCTTACGTTCTTATAGCGAGTTGCGGTCAAATATAGTAATTAAGACCGGGAAAAGGGGAAAGGGGTAAGAGAAAAATAAATTTACTAATGCCTTTTACTCAAATCCTAAATACTACCTTTGAAGGCAACGCGCGTATTACTGAGAAATTGTGCCAAAATTTGGTCTTTCTTCAAAGCCACGAGCCATAATTTTTTCGCTTCAAACCCAATCCCCAGTCCAAGCGTTTCTTTTACCTGACATTCCGCACTTTGTTAGGTGATGAAATTACAACTTACTGAGGTAAACTTGCTAGCAAAGTAATGCAAAATATTACTCAGCTTCTCTTCGGTCTCGGCATCACCTACAATGGAACACTGGCAATTTCTAATACAGAAACAGGGCGATCGCGCTTGGCATACCTTGGAATCGCCAAATTTAGAAATTTTGGAAGGTCGGTATAGAGTTTTGGCTCGCTCTAATCGTCCTAATATAGATGTGGAAGTGCGGGTAACTCACTCCTCAATCCAGGAAGTTCCTCTTCTGCTGCAAGTTCAGAAGCGATCGCGTCGCACCAACGCAGAAGGCTTAATGGCGGTAATTCCCTTTACCCACCTCAAGCCGGGAATTTGGGAATTGCGATGCTCAGGAGAGTTGATGTCGAATATTGTTAGTACATCCTGGCAATACAGCGTCAGGTTGCAAGTTTTGCCCCACCCAGCACAAGAAGATATGAGGAGATTGTCCGCCGAGGAGATAAGACACACGGCTGGCTTCTATGAGCGTCTTGTTTCACCTGACTCAGATACTTTTTCTCATCGCAACTTGGTAGCAACAGCCACAGCCCAACGCGGAAGTACGATACATAACACCATCATTACAGCACCAGTAATTACTAGACAAAGTAACGCCGCTGCTACTGAAATGCCAATTAAAAAAGACGATGATGCATTTATTGATGCACCCATCACCCCAGTATGGGTTAAAGGTGAAACAGCCGCGCAAATTTTACAAAACTTATTAGGTTTAGCTTTACCCGCTTCTGAATTTCTGTTAGAGGATGAAAGGGTTGAGAATTCTCCAGCAGTGCAACCACCGCCACCATTACTGCTAACCCTAGAAAAGGAAATTTACGTTGCTTCTTGGGGGCAAACTCTTAGCCTCAATGGGCGCGTAGAGCTAAAAGAAGCGACATTGGGTGAGACATCAGACTTAGAAAGCGTCTGTGCGGCAGAAGTGCGAATTGAACTGCGATCGCCTCAGGGGTCGGAAATTTTGACTCAAGTACGGCAACCCTTACCGGAAAAGTTCCTACCGTTTACTATCAGTAGCCAAATTGAAATTCCCGAAAAGTGCGAATCCAAGCTGATTTTAGCAGACATTAGTTTGTATGGCGCACTCGCGGGTATTGGTGAAGTAATAATGTTAGCCAGCCAGTCCTTCACAATTATAGCAGATGTGACAGAATTACTGGCAATTACCACCGCAGCCAAACTTAGTACACCAGAAGAGCTAGATTACCAGCTAGCGCCAAGTGCTGCTTTTAAACAACCAAAGCCATCACCCCTCGATTTGGGACTTTTTAATCTGGTCAAAACTCCAAAAACAGCCAAGTCTCTGGTTCTCCATCCATCTCCCAAAAAATCTCTGCCACCGCGAATTGACCCCCGCTCTTTACGAGAAGCCGCTTTGCGGGCATCTATGTTAAACAAATCAGCAGCTTCCGGTGTCCCCAAACTCCCAACGCTTCCTCACGGACAAACCAAAATCATAGCCGCTGCTGTTGTTTGCGAAACCTCTTCCAAGTTGCAGCCTTTAGAGAACAAATATACAATAATTGCCGAGCCTCAAGAGGCGATATCTAAGGAACAGGCAAGACTTTCTTTTAGCACGGGTACCACTTTTCCCTATTTGACACGACTCAAACCTTTGCCTGATGATGGGGAAGAAATCAAAAGTAATGCGCTAGATACGCAGGACTATCAAACTCCTGAGGAATCTCAACAGATAGGTGGTAGTACAGCTGAATATGAAAATGTAGCTGAATTAGTAGAACGTCATGAAGACGCACCTGAATTAGTGGCAGGGGATGCACAATCGCCAGATAACTCTTTTGCAGAAGTAGTTGTCCAGCGTAGTTCTAAATTAATAACAGCGGATAACGCCTACTCATCCCCCCTAATTCAAAAGTGGATGCAGTCTCAAGGGTACTCCTTGCCTGAACCGCTCAATGTGCAATACGAGGACTACCATACTTATATTCCAGCCCAGCAGACTATTTCTGACCATCAGACTCCGTTTTCTTTGAGCGCTCAAACTCCGACTGCTGATGTCAACTTGCCGTTAAACCAGGAGTTTGACACCGGGACACAAGCACACGGGAAAGCGGGAAATGTATCACAAGTTTCTACCTCACCGCATCAAGTACCGCAACTAGCGCCTCCCCGTTATTTTAAGACACCGTCAGCATGGTTGGCACAAGAAATTGTTGTAGATGATCTACCTAATGAACCTGAAGCAGATGCGGCGAGGAACCGTCCTTTTGAGCAAAAAGAGCAACCAATACCAGATTTATCAATTTCCCTAGCTATAGCTACGGCAATCACAGATCCGTTGCCAATTCCGCAACTGCATGTACCAGACGGCGAACTTATCGCCGGCAAGTCTGTTAGGGTGCGCGTGCAACTGCAAAGCGATCGCCCGCAACTAGCTGTGAAATTATGGGTTGAGGATTGCCAAACTCGCTGGTTGCTAAACGGTCCCCATTTGCTGAAAAATTTGCTATTTAACTCCAGGGGAGATTTGGAGGTAACGACTCAATTAAACATTCCCTTTGGCTGTTGGAAAATTCGCGTCGAGGCGATCGCTATAGATATCGCAACCCAACAGGAGAGTCACAAAGTCACAATAGTACGAACTGTGATTCCTCCGGACTTGCCGACTTTGCAGCTAGATGAATTACTCGGTATGTGAACAGTGCGTTTTTGGGTGTTGTGTTAAAAATCTTGAGAATTTAAAAAATCAGTCAGGATTTGCAGTAAGCTCGTTTTGAATTGTAGTGTCATTTAATAGGAATTGTTTATGGAAGCTTCATTTGTGCCTTCTATCCTAGTTCCCCTGAGTTGTCTAATTTTTCCAGCAGCGACATTCGCGTTTATGCTTTTATACATTGAACGCGATGATATCGGCTAAAAGGACTTAGGAGTCAGGAGTCAGGAAAAGCCAGTTGCGTGCGGAGGTTCCCGACCTTGAGCAACAGCCGCGTTCAGGAGTCAGGAGTCAGGAGTCAGGAGTCAGAATATCCCTCATCTCCTGGATTCTGACTCCCGAACCCTTGAGCGTAACTGGCTGCAATTGAGAACCGCTATAAAAACCGATGAAAAATTAGTCATCGGTTTTTGGCAGGTTTATCAGGCTACTCAATATTAAAAAACCGCCTATCTTTGAAGGACAGGCGGTTTTTTTCTGCTGATTTCTCAACAATTCCTAGAAAATACAGATTGATCGTATTCAGCTCAAGCCATCCTTAGATGGAAGAACCGATGCCGGCGTAAGCCCCATAAAAGAAAATGCCCAAAACAGTAATTGCACCTAACCCTACGATTGTAGCGACAATCCACAGGGGAATTCTCCCACTTCCAGACACAGCTTTTCTCCTCCCTTAATAAAAAAATCAGTGCTTGTTAAATAAACAAGGATTAATACCAGTCGTTCTTTGTTAGTTAAAGAAGTAACTGGAAAATAGAATTCCCAGAACAAAAACCAGTAGTAGTCCCAGGTAAAGCGAAGTCCGGTTTAGTTCAACCGGTTGTTTATTCGGATTTGGCAATCTATCCATGAGTTTCTCCTAGCGTTGAATAAACTGCATTGAAGCGATCGCACCCAAAAAGAACAGGGTAGGTACCGCTAAGGTGTGAACTGCAATCCATCTAACCGTAAAAATCGGGTAATTAATTGGTTGATTAACGTTATTGCCGCTGGTCATGTCAAACTATTTTCCGGTAAATTGATCAATTTGTTGTTTAGCTTCAAAGCGATCTTTGACAATTGGCGGTGCTACCTGCTCCGCTCTTGGGTAATACTCGTTCGGGCGGGGTGTACCAAATACATCATAAGCCAGTCCCGTGCTGACAAATAACCAACCCGCAATAAACAATGCGGGAATGGTGATGCTGTGAATCACCCAGTAACGAACGCTGGTAATAATGTCCGAAAACGGACGTTCTCCAGTGGTACCTGACATGCCTGATTCCTACCTTAGTGAAGATTGTTCTTGAGAATATTATCCTACAAAGTTTAGAAAGAGTTACAACTTGCAACCGACTTCTCATAAATTGCGGAGAAATACCCCGCGTAGTCAGATGACGACTAAGTTGTCTCTGACTTGAAAGCTGATTCAACGCTTGGTTGATATTTCAGCAAAATACCGCGATCGCCAATGATAAATCCCTGCTTAGGCGAAAAGAAGACAATCTTGTACAAATTCGCTGGAACTCCTTCCACATCACGGTCTTTTTCCCAAGTTTTGCCACCGTCGGCACTCCGCAGCAAATTACCACTACCGCCACCTAACCAAATTTCCTCAGGTGTGCGATATGCCATATCCAGTAACCCCCAGCTTGTGGAAACCTCTGGATATTGAGCTTTTAGCCACTCTTCCGGTTTGGCTGGGTCATTAAACAGCACCTGACCCCCCCGTGCGAGCATCCACAATTGCCCATCATCAGTAAAGCCCATATTTTCTACTCGCCGAGAACTATTGCGGTTATGGGGTACCCAAGCAGTTTGTCCGGGTTCCCACGTCGAGTAGAAGTTACCTTTGGCGGAAACGCCAACATACTTACCATCAGCAGAACGTTCTATGTTACGCAGCACACCGACTGCTTGTTCCACCTGAGCTTTCCAGTTTTTCCCGCCGTCTGTGGTCTTATATATTGCTCCCACATCCGTAGCCATCTCAGCGGAATTTTTTCCCAGTGCCAAGATGCTAATCGGACTACCGGGTAGCTTTTCGCTTACGGAAACGCGCGACCAAGTACCACCTTCATCAGTGGTGTGCAACACTAAACCAGGCTCTCCGACTATCCACCCTTCTTTCCCAGAAAAACTTACTGCGTTAAACCGATACTTCGAGTCATCTAGTTGCAGTGCCAAGGGTTTCCAAGTCTCACCACCGTCTTTTGTTTCCAACAAAGTAGCGTTGCTACCTACTAAGTATCCATGCTCAAGGTTATCAGCAAAGGCAATATCCAGCAGTTTCGCGTCTGTTGGGACAGAAATAATTTCCCAAGGGTTGTAGCTGGTAGAAGGAACTTTGCTACAACCTATACACATGAGCACGACTACCAACAAGGCAACTATTCGTTGCCAACTTCTCACAATTGAATGCATCTGTATTTTTTAGTTTTTTCTAAATTTGTCTAGGGGTTCTTTCAAAGGTTTACTTTAAGTAGTCGGTTTAGGTAAGGTATGTGCCCTACTGTAAACCGTAGAGACTTAAAAAGAACAGGAAGGCAAGAGCCAAAGCGCCGAAAATCAGGATATTCTTTTGGTTTGGTGTCAACTGGTTGACACCCAATCCATAACCGAGATTTTCCTTGAAGCCGGATGCCGTGCCAACAGGACCAATGTTAGTGAAAGCGTTCGTTTTTGCAGCACAAACCGGACAGCGCCAAGTTATAGGCAGATCTGCGAAAGGCGTCCCTGGCGCAATATCATGGCTGTCGTCTCCCTTTTCGGGTTGATAAATGTAACCGCAAGCACGACACTCATAGCGGTCTAATTGAGTATCAACAGCTTGTTCACTCATAGCAGCTAAGGGGCAAATCTTAAATATACGTTAAAAATTATGACATAACTGTTAGGCTTTTCTATCACAACCAAAAACGAATCAAATACCTTAAGCCTGTCTGTTTCGGAGCATTCAGCATTCATCAAAAAGATATAATAATGTAAAAGAAGGTAACAGAGTTATTTACACCACAAGCGGTAGGTAGATATTTATTGTGTTTGTCCTCAGCGGTTACGAGTACCTTCTAGGCTTCTTATTAGTCTGTAGCCTAGTGCCTGCCCTGGCGCTTTCAGCGTCGAAGCTCCTCAGACCAAGTGGTCGCAACCCAGAACGGCGCACCACCTATGAATCCGGCATGGAACCCATCGGCGGAGCTTGGATTCAGTTCAATATTCGCTACTACATGTTTGCGCTGGTTTTCGTCGTCTTTGATGTGGAGACTGTGTTTTTGTATCCTTGGGCGGTTGCCTTTCACCGTTTAGGGCTATTGGCATTTATTGAAGCCCTGATTTTTATTGCAATTCTTGTAGTCGCCCTAGTTTATGCATGGCGTAAAGGAGCTTTGGAATGGTCTTGAATTCTAACTTAACTACCGAAGATAAAGAGCGAATCATCAACCCGATTGAACGTCCGACAATTACTCAAGACCTTTCAGAAAACGTAATTCTCACGACGGTTGATGATTTATACAACTGGGCGCGGCTTTCGAGTCTGTGGCCCTTGCTATTTGGTACGGCTTGCTGTTTTATTGAATTTGCAGCTTTGATTGGTTCCCGGTTTGACTTTGACCGTTTCGGACTTATTCCCCGTTCGAGTCCCCGTCAAGCCGATTTGATTATTACCGCAGGTACGATCACGATGAAGATGGCACCTCAACTGGTGCGTCTTTATGAACAAATGCCAGAACCCAAGTATGTGATCGCTATGGGAGCTTGTACGATTACTGGTGGGATGTTTAGCGTGGATTCTCCCACAGCAGTGCGTGGAGTTGATAAACTGATTCCCGTGGACGTGTATTTGCCCGGTTGTCCGCCGCGCCCAGAAGCGATTATCGATGCGATTATCAAGCTGCGGAAGAAGATAGCCAATGATTCGATGCAAGAGCGGGATCTGATTAAACAAACCCACCGCTACTACAGCACGACTCACAACATGAAGCAAGCTGAGCAAATCCTCACTGGCAAGTATATGCAGTCAGAAACTCGCTCGACACCGCCGAAGGAATTGGCGGAAGCGATCGGGATGCCTGTACCACCTGCGCTTTTGACACAGGGACAAAAGGAGGAAGCAAGCCGTGGCTGATGAAGAATCTAAACCAGTACCAGCGGCGAAAGAGTCGCTAGTACAAGCGGGTAAAGTTTCCCAGTGGCTGACGGAAAATGACTTTGCCCATGAGTTTTTGGAACTTGACCATAACGGGGTCGAGATAATTAAGGTTGAGCCTGATTTCTTGCTGCCAATTTCTACTGCACTGTATGCCTACGGCTTTAATTATCTTCAGTGTCAAGCTGGTATCGACCTCGGACCTGGACAGCAGTTGGTGAGTATGTATCACTTGATTAAACTCAGTGATAATAGCGATCGCCCTGAAGAAGTGCGAGTGAAGGTGTTCCTACCACGGGAAAATCCCAGAGTGCCTTCAGTTTACTGGATTTGGAAGGCTGTAGACTGGCAAGAGCGCGAGTCTTACGATATGCTCGGTATTGTATATGAAGGACACCCGAATCTGAAGCGGCTGTTGATGCCGGAAGATTGGGTAGGTTGGCCTTTGCGTAAGGATTACATTTCGCCTGATTTCTACGAGCTACAAGACGCTTATTAGGCTAAACAGAACTTCACACGCTTACCCCCCTCTGTGCCACTAAAGAGGGGGGTGATTTTTTTAATGTTGTATAAGTTTACCCAGTTAAGCCGAGAGGAGTTAGCAGCTATGTTGGGCATAGACGACGAGTTCAGAAAAACAAGAATGTATCAATCAATCGAACAAGAATGCAAGTTGGAAGTTAAATTAGAAGCCGCACCCCGCCTTTTGGCTTTGGGTTTAAGTGTAGAACAAGTTGCAGGTGCTTTGGATTTGACGGCAACCGCAAGTGCAGCAAGCGGCTGAGAATCAGTCTAGCTGATAGCTAGCACATAATGTATTTCCTGGCAATAAAAAGAGCGATCGCCCTGGTGACAAAAATTAAGCAGGCGATCGCACATGAAGGAAGCTTTGCAAAGTAGCAATCTCTAGAAGCAATGTGCCATGTTTTACTAAAGTTGCTGTCTGGCGCGTAGATTAACCAAAGCGTCCACTGATATACTCTGCCGCCTCTGTGGTTTTTGGCTCCTCGAAGATTTGCCTTGTCGGACTAAACTCAACTAATCTCCCGTAGCGTTTGCCACGTTGATCGGTTTCTGTATTAAAAAACGCCGTCCAATCTGCTACCCTCGAAGCTTGTTGCATATTGTGAGTCACCATGATGATGGTGTATTGTTGCTTGAGTTCTAAGCAGAGTTCTTCAACTTGACGGCTAGAAATTGGATCGAGAGCAGAGCAAGGTTCATCCATCAATAATACATCTGGTTTCATGGCGATCGCTCGCGCAATGCACAACCGTTGCTGTTGTCCACCAGACAAAGCTGTACCTTTTGATTTCAGTTTGTCTTTAACTTCATCCCAAATTGCAGCGCGTCTGAGGGACTCTTCTACTAGTTGGTCTATATTACCTTTATAGCCGTTAGAACGCGGTCCAAAGGCAATGTTTTCGTATATTGACTTGGGAAAAGGATTTGGTCTTTGAAAAACCATTCCTACTTGTCGGCGCAATTTTACTGAATTAATTTTCGGGTCATAAATATTGCGAGCGCGATAATTCAGTCTACCTTCAACCTTTGCTCCAGGGATTAAATCATTCATCCGATTAAAGCAACGTAGAAGGGTACTCTTACCACAGCCTGAAGGTCCAATAAAGGCAATAATTTGCTTTTGAGGAACATTCAGGTAGACATCTTGAAGTGCCAAGAAGCCGTTATAGAATACTTTTACGCCTTCAGCACTAAACACGGGATTATCTTGTCTGTTGTCAGTAGCATCATTCAGCGTAGTTCTGCTGTTGTTATAAGTCATTCTACTTATTCTCCTAATGTCTAGAATTTTTAATTTGTACCTATGAATCAGCTACAAATATTTGTTGAAATTTATTACTGTTGCTCTCGAAGCACGACTACTTAATTGATAGTAAAGCGTTGTCGAACATAGATTGCTATGGCATTCAAAGCAAAAATTAGGAGAATCAACGTAATAATTGTCGCTGCGGCTGAGTTAGCAAAACCCGGTTCTGGACGAGTAATATAACTGAAAATTTGGATAGGTAGCGCCATAAATCTCTGAAATAAACCAGGATTAAAGGTGAGAAAACTAACAGCACCAACCACAATCAAAGAAGCCGCATCACCAATAGCACGAGATACAGAAATAATTACTCCTGTGAGAATACCAGGAACGGCATAAGGCAAAACATGACTGGCAATTGTTTGCCACTTGGTTACACCCAATCCGTAAGAAGCATATCTTAGAGAATCGGGAACTGAGCGAATTGCTTCTCTCGCCGTAACAATAATCACTGGTAAAGATAGCAAAGATAAAGTCAACGCACCCGAAATTAAAGTCGGACCAAACCCTAGTAAGTAATTGAAAACTCCTAAACCTAGCAACCCATAGACAATAGAAGGAACTCCCGCCAGATTGCTTATATTAATTTCGATGATCGTTGTCCACCAAGCTTTTGGTGCGTATTCTTCAAGATATAAAGCTGCTCCTACACCAATTGGTACAGCAGTGAAAATCACAATAAGTCCCAGAAGAATACTACCAATAATTGCGGGACGAATACCCCCTTCCTCTGGAAAACGTGAAGGAGTTTCTGTCAAAAAGCCTGGGGTGAAAAATCTTACTAACCCATCTTTGCAAATATCGAAAATTAGCAAACCCAGAACAAATAAACCAATGAGCAACCCCAGTAGAAAAATTATTTCAAATACTTTTCCTAAACTTTCTCTACTTTCGACATTATCAGTAAATTCTGTTTGAGAATCTACAAAATCATCTCGTCTGGATGTTGTAGCCATGTTTATTAGTCGTACTTTTCTTTAAAGCGATTAGAAATCCAGTAACTAACAATATTCAAAATCAGTGTAAGCACAAACAAAACAGCACCTACAGCGTATAAAGTTTTAAAATTAACACTGCCACGCGGACTGTCTCCACCAGAAATTTGCGCCATATATGCTGTCATCGTTTCTACTGATTCCAGTAGGTTAATTGTCAGTTTGGGCTGTTGTCCAGCGGCTATAACAACAGTCATAGTTTCACCCACAGCACGCGAAATCCCTAAAATAATCGAAGCGGTAATTCCAGAAAGTGCTGCTGGTAAAACAACTTTAAAAATGGATTCGAGTTTAGTAATACCTAAAGCGTAAGCACCTTCACGTAAAGAACGCGGTACTGCTCTGATGGCATCTAAGCTGATAGAGCCAACTGTCGGAGTAATCATTACCCCCATCATCAAACCCGCACTCAAGGCATTGAAAATTTCCAAGGGCAGAAAACTCCGTAGCACTGGGGTGATAAATAACAGTGCAAAGTAGCCGTAAACAACTGTAGGTATCCCTGCCAAAAGTTCAAATGCTGGACGGAGAATTGCTGCTACTTTTGGTGGTGCATACTCACCTAAATAGATAGCAGAACATAAGCCTAAAGGAATCGCAACTGACATAGCGATCGCTGTAGTTAAAAATGTGCCATTAATCAGCGGCCAAACGCCAAAATGTCTTTCTGCAAATAAAGGAGTCCACTTAGTATCCAAAAAGAAATCAGTCAGAGAAACTTCTTGAAAAAACTCAAATGCCACCTGGAAAATAATGAAGACAATACCAAATGTGGTGAGGATGGATATTAAAGCACAGGAAAATAAAATTGCGGCAACAGCATTTTCTTGGATATCTTCAGAGCCTTTCTTATTCAGTGATTCTCTGGAATTTGAGTGAAAATCATCTTGATTTGTAGCTTGCATAATTCCCAATACTAAAAATTAAATGAAATTCGTGATTGGTTGACCTGGTTTTGCTTTTTTAAATTTGGTACCAGTTTCGCCTGTGGCAAACTTTTGTTTTACTTTGACGTAAGCTTCATCAGGTAGCGACACATAACCAACGCTATCTACCCATTTCCAAGAATTTTCGAGATAGAAGTTGACAAATTCTTTGACGGACGGTTTATTGTCTAGAGATTTTTTACTAACGTAGATGAAGAGAGGACGAGATAAAGGTGTATAAATGTTCTTCACTACATTATCAATTGGAACAGGTTTTTCACACTTGCCACTAGGACTTTCAACAGCAACTAGATTCAGCTTATCTTGGTTTTGGATGTAATAGGAAATCCCTACATAACCAAGGGCATATTTTTCCCCGGCAACTCCTTGAACGAGGTTATTTTGATTGTGACTAGGATTATAATCTGTGCGGCTATTTTTCGCTTTTTTTGTAACAGCTTGGGTAAAATAATCAAATGTTCCAGTATCAGAAGCAGGAGCGTAAAGCTTCATCTTTTCCTTAGGAAACTTCGGATTAATTTGGTTCCAAGTCATTACTTTTCCATCTGCTTTAGAGTTCCACATTTTGTTAAATTCCTTAATCGTCAGACATTTGACAAAATTATTTTGACGATTAACAATAACGGCGATTCCGTCCAGTGCGATCGGTAACTCTACAAATTGAATATTCTTCTTTTTACATCTGGCTATTTCTTCATCTTTAATAGTACGAGAAGCACCTACAATATCGATTTCTCCAGCACAAAACTTACTGATTCCTCCACCAGTTCCACTTGAAGCAACACTAACGACAGCGCTTTTCTTTTCCTTTTGGTATTCTTCTGCAACTGCTAGAGAAATAGGAAAACCTACCGCAGCACCATCAATACTTACTTGTTGTTGGCTTCCTTGATTAGCGCAAGCTGTCAGACTGTATGATGTCAATATCAAAGATATAAAAGCAAGGCTTTTTTTCAAGCTACTGTTAAAATTCATAAATCTAAATTCCTATCTTACGCCTTACTTGGAGGATGAATTATATCAAAAAGCGCTCCGTCCGCAAAGAATTTTCTCTGAATAATATCCCAGCCACCTAAATCTTGAGCGGTAAATAAAGTTTCGATTTTAGGATACTGTGATGCGACTTCTTGGGTAACGGTGGGATTAACAGGACGATATCTTAATTTACCAAATTCGCGTTGTGCTTCTGTTGAGTAAAGATAATCAACAAATGCTTGTGCAACTTCTCTCGTATTATGCTTATCGACATTTTTATCAACCACCACTACAGGGTTGTCGATGGAAATATTTATTTGCGGTACTACATAAGGTAATTTCGAGCCATTTGTTTCCGCTAAAATTACCTCATTTTCGTAGTTAATTAAGACATCCCCTTCACCCTTTTGGAAAAATAAATCGCTAGCTTCACGAGCATCTTTTGTCAAAACAGGGGCATTTTTATAAACTTTGGTGACGTAATCTAGTGCTGCGGCTTCGTCACCTCCTGCTTGAGTCACCGAACCCCAAAAAGCTAGGAATTCCCAAATCGCAATACCAGAAGTTTTTGGATTAGCCGCAATTATTTTCACGCCATCTTGTGCTAAGTCAGCCCAAGTGTTGATACCTTTGGGATTTCCTTCGCGGGTAACAATTGCAGCTACCGATCTACTGACAATACCATTTCTAGGCGCTCTCGTTTCCCAACTTGATTTAATCAAACCTGCTTTTTGGATTTTATTCACATCCAAGGGAAGCGCCAAGTGTACTATGTCTGCTTGTTGGGAACCGCTGATAACAGCAGCAGCTTGAGCGCCAGAACCGCCGTAGCTTTGTTCAAAAGTGACGTTTTGGTTATGTTCTTTCTTCCACTTCTCAATAAATTTGGGAATTATTTGGTCATGAGCAGCTTTGGTAACGGAGAAGGAAACGAGTTTGAGCTTGACATCAGATTTAGTAGCTGAACTGCTTCCAGAACAAGCAGCGATCGCCATGCTCAAAACAGCGCCTATTAAAAATAGACACACAAATCTCTGCACAGAGACTACATTCAACCTACTTTTGATTATGCGTTGATAAGATTGCATAGCTTGCCAAGCCTTCACGACGTATGTCTGTATTTGCTCAATCGGTGAGTTTCTGATTCTGTCGGATGTTGCGACTTTCTCATCAAAACTCAATCCTTAATCTCCGGTATCTTGAGCGGAATACCGTAACTACTTAAGTATAAGTATTATAGGGCAACTAGAACAATAGTTCTCATTTTGCTTTAACTTTTTTTACTAGGTGAGCAATTCATCATCTAAGCAACTTCCAAATAAAAAAGTATCCAAAAATCTCTTGTGGAGGTAGGCGTCGCGCCAGCCGTTTGTTAAGGGCGGGCTTTCCTGCCCACCCCACAAAAGGGATAATTTATTTCTTGGAAATCTCTAAATTATTTCCTGTGGTTTAGGAAACTATCAAAAGGCGAGCGAAATACAATGCCATCGCCGACATTTAAACACCCCAAAAATCGTATCATTGGTCTGAAATATTGATTTCTCTAGCGTAAGGAAAGTAACTTTATAAATTTTGGTTAAATCTACGGTTAACTGATTGAGATTTAGATATAAATTTTATAATTCCATACTTTGCTTCAATAAGCAATAGTTTTTCTAGATTTTTAGGGAATTATCAGATGCAAACAGGCTACGCGATGGTGCGGTAGCACCCGCATGATTGTGATCGCAAGTTGTTTATAGCTGAAGCGCGATGCTCCTTTATGAGCCGCCGGGGCGCGATCGCATAATATATTTTCTGCAAATAAAAATAGCGATCGCCCGCTATCCGACTTATATGTGGAATTTGGGAGCGATCGCTATCTTGTTCGTTGTATTCATTCAAAAGCAAAGCTTATGCATTTGCTCAGCAAGCCTTACATCTTACCATGCTGCATTACTTGTTGAAGATGCTGGCGAATCTCTTGTGCATGTTCAATATCAGATTGACGCAACTTTTGGAACAACTCTACACAAGGCTGAGAACCTGCTTGCTGTGCGTCTTGGATGTAAGAGTCGTAAGCCTTAACTGCTTCCGCCTTATTGTGCAACACGGTGATAAAATCGTACTCAAGATTGCTGATCGGTTGAGAATTTCCGTTACCTGTGGTCATAAATTTACCCTCCTTTAGGTTTCTCTTTAATTTCTACTCACCCTAAAAGAGTCCTTCATCTGCCTAAAAGCGTAGTCATAGATACAATAGTAGCAACCTTAGTATGATGCGTTGGGTACTTGTTGAATATCACTGCTCGTGTAACCGCATCTTTGAGAGTGCGGCGAAGGAGATATAATTCCACTTCTATATTGAGGGCGACAGCAGAACTGATTATGCAACAGGTTGATTCTCATCATAGTGATGAGAATGGCGAAATTCAAACTCGTTTTGCAGTTCCTTACCTCCTTGATGCCTAATTGGACAATATTTCGTGTTAGCACTAATGCAATCCATGTGTGGCGTTTTCGCACATACTACCAGTAGCGAACCCAGGACAAACAATAAGCCACAAATGGCTACTGTCTGAAGCCAAGAAATTTCCAGCGCTCCGTGAACAACTACTTCTCGCAATACAGATACAATTGTTACCTCCACTGCTACGCCAACAGAAATACTATGCTCTTGTAAGTAAACCATGAGCAATCGAAATAACTCGACCAAAATCAAGATGAATAGTATCTTGGCTGTCACAAGTTTATAATCTAATGGCTGCATGAGGGCGTTAAATATCCCCCACAACTGCATTACCATGACAGCGAACAAAGTCAAACACAGAACTATGACAATTAAGTCTTGGAAAGCCTCCATGTTACGAACGATTGAATGACGATCAAACCAGCGATCGGCTAATAAAAATTGACTCTTTAAGCGCTTTTGCTTGTACATTTGCATTCTCTGGCGAACAATTTTCGACTACACCAACCCACCAATAATCTTATTGTTACGCAATGTGAAGCAATTGCACCTCAACGGGGTTGATAATTTAAATTCTGTAATTGTTGTAACAATTGGTCGGCATTTCTAGCCCACAAAGTATTATTCTGGGCATTATATAAATCTCTGGCATATTGTAATACCTGTACGGCTTCCGGATATTGTCTTAATTGCATAAAAACTAACCCTGCACCGTAATAAGCGTTGGGATAATTTGAGTTGGTTTCTGCTGATTTTCTAAATGCTTCTAACGCCTCTTGCAACTTACCTTTGTTAAACCAAATTGTACCTAGATTGTAATGAGCTTCTGAATATTTGGGATTAATTTTTACTGCTTTGCGAAATGCATCTTTTGCTTTATCAAGTTTGTTTTGTTGGAGATAACATATCCCTAGATGATAAGCTGGTTCTGGTGCATTTTGGCTATATTCCATCGCTTTTTTGAAAGATGCGATCGCTTTATCCCAATCGCGTTGTTGCTCTCGTAGCAAGCCAAAATTATAATGAGCAAAACCCAGCTTTGAATCGAGTTGCAACGCTCGTTGCAAGTAATCATTTGCCTGTTGTAAATTATTACCTTCCAACAACGCTCCGCCCAAATTAGCAAAAGCAGGAGCAAATTTGGGATCGGCTAGAGTTGCGCGATAAAATGCATCTGCCGCAGGTTGTAATTGTCCTATTTGTCGCAGCGCTAACCCTAAATTATAATGTGCCGGTGCCAAATTCGGATCTAGCTTAATTGCTTGACCAAAAGAGGCGATCGCATCTTCTACCCTTCCGACATTTATCGCCTGCAAGCCTTGATTTAACCAATCTGTAGCAGTTTGATTATTATTATATTGCGCCAGCTTCAGGGGAGGGGG
>CAXTNZ010000002.1:0-63351 GCA_964245695.1 uncultured bacterium
GGGTAAGTATATCTAATGAAAATTGTCGGAAGCCACCCTCTGTTCTTCCTGAATAATTGAGTAGACCCAGACTTTCATAATAGCGAATTGTCCTGATAGAAACTCCGCTTAAAGCTGTTACCTGACCTATTAAAAGCGGCTTTTTATCGTGGGTTAACATGCTACACTAATCCAAATTTGATTTGATTGCTATTTATCTTAAATTTTTTATATATTTTAGTTCATAAAATTAATCTCACCATGAGGAAAAACAAAACCATAAAACAGATTTAGGGTTCATAAGCTAATGTGCTTTTCAGTTGCATAATTAGGGCGGGCGATGCCCACCCTATAATAGATTTAATTTTTTGCAAATCGAAGGTCTTTGAGCTTATTTACCTTCTGTTTCAACTATTTCAACTCAGCGGCTGACCTACACCAGCAGCTTGGAGTTGCTCTCGACTGGGTTTGCCAGTCAGGACAAGTGTTCCATTGATGGCGATCGCTGGCACTGCATTCACTCCATAATGCTGGGCTTTTTCCTGCTCTTGTCGCAGGTTATAGACTGATACTTCACAATCAGGGCAAGTTAATTCTTGCACCATTTGCACTGTCTCATCACAAAGAGGACAGTCAGCCGTAAAAATTTCTATTTGACGTTTTGTCATGATGTCCACCGAAAATTTTCCTTACTCATTCATTCTCAGGCCTCTAGTCCACTAGAGAGTCAACCCTTTTCTAGTTTCTGAATTTGTTCTTTGACTTAACACTTAGCGGTGGTTAAAGTGACAGTGCTGTTCGGAAGTATTGCAATGAAATGTTAAGTAAATTTTTACCTATATCTACTTGACTCTACAGCTGACTTGAGGGTTTAACATCGCTCTGATCTAACTGTTCTAAAACTGATCGTTACCGTCTGTGAGGAGTAAATAGCATGAAATCTTTCAAGTGGCTTTTGATAGTTCTAGGAAGCACGGGAGTAATTTCTTTAGGAGCTTGTAGCAATGGACAGCAGGTAGATAATTCGGGTAGTAATCCAGCTGTCTCTTCCTCAAAAACCACGACAGGCAGTCAGGTGATTGAACCTGCGACCCAAACGGGAGAAGCTCACATGACTCTAAATATGGAAACTACACCCCTCAAAACTGGAAAAAGTACTCTGATGCTGAATGTGACAGATGCCAAAAGTGGTAAGCCTTTAGCTGTCAAAAATGTAGCGGTTGAAATGGTTATGTCTGAACAAGAAATGAAGGCAATGGGCATGGAAGGAGTAGGAACTGCAAAAACACAAGTCAAATCAGCATCCTCACCCGGTATGTTTGAAGTTCAAAGCAGTCTACCTTATAGTGGCAACTGGCAATTGAAGGTAAACCTAAAAGATATCCAGCCTAGTGCTAACGCTGTCTTTAATGTTGCTGTCAAGTAGCCATACTAAAATTTTTAACAGTCTATACTTGTACACAATATCTAAATCTAAATCTAAGTATAAGTTTTTGACTGTTCCATCACCTTACTAAAACTCTGTCTCAATAGAATGCACATTTACAAGTCAAACCTGGCTTGAAACTTATTGTTGCAGTTAACAGATATAACAATTTGCTAGGAATATAGTATTTTGTCAAAAAAGTTTACAAAAATTTTAGCTCTAGGGGTTGACTCTATAGCCGACTATAGACTTTAAGGTTGGAGCAATACATAGTAGTAGACATAAAGAACTATGGTTGCTGTGGTAGAAAAAAATTGTTGTGAAGCATCATCCCTTAAAAAATTACTGAAAATAGGTGAGCTAGCAAAGCAAACCGATGTAGCAGTAGGAACAATTCGGTATTACGAAAGCTTAGGATTGCTAACACCAGTCGAAAGAAGTGAAAATGGCTACCGCTATTACGATGGCGAAGCAATCAAGCGACTGCAATTCATCAAGAAAGCCCAATCTTTACAGTTTTCCCTCTCCGAAATTCAACAAATAGTTGGTGTTCGCTCCCACGGCAATCCCGCTTGCCCACTGGTAAGGGGCTTACTGAAAAATAAAATAGCTGATCTTGAGGAGCAGATTTATCGTATGAAGGCGCTGAAGGAGGAACTAGTGGTCTGTCAAGAACTAATTGACGGATATAGCCGCTTCAATTTAATCCGAGCATCAACGGTTGTAAATTGCCAATCTGTTTTAGAGGAGATTTGATTTCTACGCTTTTCCCAAGCAGCAACTTCCTCTTTTAACACATCCTTCTCTGGAATACGTCGGTCAAGGCATTGTCGGGTTAAAACACTCAACTCAATTTCAGCCATATTCAACCAACTTCCATGCTTGGGCGTGTAATGAAAATCCAGCTTGTCAAGAATACGTCTGGCTTCAGCCGGGATAAATGCTTTGTAGAGAGATGCTCCAATGTGGGTATTTAGGTTGTCCTGAACAATTTTAATTTTCTGAGCTTGAGGATAGCGTTCATCGACCAGATACTTCATCTGTTGAGCATAGTCAATTTGAGTGCGTTGGTCAGTCACCTCTACATGTCTCCAACCTGTTAAAGGCTCAAAAAACATGAAAAGATTACAAACCCCCTCTCGCTGGTATTCGCGCGTCAAAACGTTCAGTCTGTCCGGGTTCTGCGGGTAAAGGCTTCCTGGTTTCTGAAATTAGCTGTTTCGAGCTTTCATCAAAGCAAACCAAGGGATAATCAGGGTCATAGGCACTGGTGTAAAGTTGTAAAACCTCTTCCATTTGGCAAACAAACTCAGCATTTGCTTCAGGTGGAATCACCCAAGATTCGTTTAACCAAGGCTTAAGCTCGTTTTTTTTAAAACCTGTCGCACGCTTTCATAGGAAATACTCTCTACATATCCCAATACCACCATTTGGTCTGCCAGCAGTCGTAATGTCCAACGATTATATCCTTTTGGCGCGCTGTTGCAGGCGATCGCCACCAAATGGGCTTCTGCCTCTCCATCTAACCGTCGCAGTTTCAATGACTGCCTTGGACGAGGGGTGAGCGCATTCTCTAAGCTCTCTTCCACAAACCGTTGCCGAACCCTCTCGATGGTTCGGGTGCTGATCTTGAAAGCATCGCTGATGGCTTGATCTGTCCACCCCTCATTCGGGTGATTGACATCTGCTTTAAGCAGGATACGAGCATGATTGATTTTGGCGGCAGCGGCTTTACCTGTTCTGGTTAGTTGTTCTAGAGTTTGGCGTTCGTCGTTCGTTAGGGAGACAATATATCGCTTTGCTGGCATAGCTCATGGGTTAGTAGATATACACTTCTACTATCCGTCAAAATTGGTTTGACAGACCACTAGAAGCATATCAAGAACGCTGGGAAAGCCGACCCTTGGACGACCCGTGCAGCAAAGAGCTTTGTAGCATGATTGAGGAAGTTGCTTGTCGGGATATACCTGTTCAGAACCTACGAGGAGAGTAAATGTCTGGAACTACTGACGAGGATAAAAACTCTCACATCCAAGCAGAAAACAAGCTAACTCCTCTTTCTGACCTTTCCCCTATTGAAGCAGAAACACCTGATCGGGCCGGTAATCATGACAATGCTACCTTAGTTGAAATTAAGTCGATCAAAAAGTCCATTTTATCTGTCAAAACGGTCACAACACTTGCAGTCCTTGCAGCGCTAATCACTGGGATCTCAATACTAACCAATCAGTTTAAACCCTCTTCTTCTATGGCTGGGATGGAAGATATGAAAGGGATGTCAATGGAAGACATGATGCGGGTGGACGGCTCTTCTAATCCCACCCCTGTTAAGGTCGATTCCATCCAGCCTGGTTTAATGGAGGCAAGTGTGCGTTACACAGGGACAGTGCGTCCTTACCAGGAAGTGACTGTATATCCACGAGTGGGTGGGCAGTTGACTGAATACTCTGCCTACCCAGGAAGTAAGGTAAAAGCAGGACAAGTACTAGCCCGGCTAACTGCGATGGAACTTTCTGATGAGGTAGAGGAAGCAACAACGGAAATGGAAGCTGCCAAAGCTGACGAGCAAGCTAGCAGAAAAGAACTGGATGAGCAACGTCAAGAAATACAGCGGATGGCAGCTGAGTCTACTTATTTAGAAACAAGAGTACAGCGAACTGAGCAGGTTTTATTAAATTCCGGCGCGATCGCCCGCAATGACTTTGATAGACAAAAAAGTGAGGCGATAGCAGCTAAGGCAGCTCTGGGCGCTGCACAAGTTAAATTAGAACGGATGCAAGCCCAGATAGCTAAAGCCCAAGCTCAGGTGGCTCAGGCTAAAGTAAAAATTCAGCGTCTTAAGGTTATAGAGAGTTACAAAATAATTACATCACCGATTACAGGCATTGTACAGGAACGCATGGCAGATCCTGGTGTAGTGGTACAACCTGGTATGGGGATTCTTAAAATCGGAAACTATAGTAAAGTTCGTCTCCAAGCAAATGTTGCCCAGCAAAACCTAGCAGGTGTAGAAATCGGTTCTTCAATTGTGGCGCGGGTGATCGGGAACTCCACTAAAACCATCAAAGGTAGGGTGACAAGCATTTTTCCCAAAGCTGGGGAAGAAACCCGCACAGTCACAGTCGAGGCAATTGTCGATAATCCTGGTGGGCAGATTTTGGCAGGACAGGCTGTGGAAATGCAAATTATTACGGCTCGGAAGTCAAACGCTCTGTCGGTTCCTCAAGCAGCATTGACTGAATCTGAAGGTAAGCAAGCTGTATGGGTCTTAGCAGGTAAATCAGCTAAACGCAAATTTGTTACCACAGGTTTAACAAACGGCGATCGCATAGAGGTAACTAGCGGTTTGCAACCCGGCGATTTGGTAATCACTTCGGGACAGGAAAGACTGATTGAAAATTCATTGGTGGCAGCTGTTGATGATTCTGGTCAACCAGTTGCTTCCTTAAGTAGCGCTATACAAAGCAATACTGAAATAAAGTTAGTTAGTCAGCAAGGCAAAGCGGTATCTGGTGATAATCAACTAGTTCTAGAAGTTCAAAACTTTAAGACCAAGAAGCCGGTGCAAGTTGAAGGTTTAGAAGTTAGCGTCACCATGCCAATGAAGAATTCCTCTCCCATGTCTACTGATGTGGAAGTAAAACCTGATGCTCAACCTGGTCGTTTTAAAGTCAATACCTATTTGGGTATGAGTGGAAAGTGGGAAGTAACTGCCAAAGTAAAAGACTCTTCACGAATTGGCAGTGGTTCTTTTACGTTGGATAATCGCCATTAGGAGCTTTTCAAATGAAAATCGGTTCAATTCCGCGCTGGTCGATCCAAAACCCAGTGATTTTGTTAGCTTTGTATGTAGCGATTATTGCCCTAGCTGTTCTGGCGCTATTTCAGCTACCAGTACGGATGATGCCCTACCTCCAAAGCCCTCTAGTCGCTATTGTGACGATGGCTTCTGGTTCATCCCCCCAAGAAGTGGAGACTTACATCAGCAAGCCAATCGAGCAACGCATGACAGTGCTAGATGGTATACGTTTTGTCCGCTCTAGTTCGCAGCAAGATATGTCCCTAGTGACAGTCCAGTTTGCTTGGGGTCAAGATATGCAGCGATCGCTTGGGGCTGTGCAAAGTGTGATGAAGTCTGCCGAAGGCGATATCACTATCGACGGCTTCAGCACTCGTTCTTACTGGGTTTTACCCATTGACCCTCTCAACCGTCCTGTCCTAACCTTAGCGTTGCGGGGAGAAGGATGGGACTCGGTACGTCTACGTGATTTTGCGGATAATACCTTAGTCGATCGGCTCAAGCAAGTATCTGATGTTCAGGCTATATCTATTTTTGGCGGATACCGACGGCAACTGCAAATAATCGTAGACCGAGAAAAGTTAGCAGCTTATGGTCTTTCAATTTTGCAGGTGCGGGATGCAATCGACCGCAATAATGTTTCCAAGGGTGCTGGGGTGCTGACTAAAGGCGATCGCGAAATCTTGGTGCGTAGCGATGAACGCGCTTTGGGTAGTCAGACTGTCCTAGATTATCCTATTTTCAACCAAGGCGATCGCATTGTCTATATCCGAGATATAGCAGCTATTAAAGATACCTATGAAGAACGGCGTAGTGGCTATCGCTATAACGGTTCAGCAGCGCTGGGAGTTAATATTATCCAGAAGCCGGATGCTAGTTCTCCTCAAGTAATCGAGCGCATCCGTACAGAGATCAAGCGCATACAGACTCAGTATCCTGGCATTGAATTTAAAGAAGCCTACGACAACTCCCATTTAGTGCAGATTATCAAAGAAGGCACGATTGCAGAACTGCTTATCAGTGTAGCTCTGGCTGGATTGGTGATTTTGATTTTCTTAGAGGATTTTCGCGCAACGGCAATGGTACTCATTTCCATTCCTACCTCATTGGCAATGTCGATTCTGCCGTTTGTACCAATGGGAATGTCCTTAAATTCTTCGACCCTGATTGGCGTGCTGTTAGCAATTGGACGGCTAGTGGATGACTCAATTGTGGTGATTGAAGCAGTCGAGCGCAAGCTAAAACAGGGTAGAAAGCCTTACCAAGCAGCGATTGAGGGAACACAAGAGGTATTTCTAGCGATCGCCGCAGCTACTGCGGTGATGGTAGCGGCATTAGCTCCGATGACTTTTGCAGGCGGACTAACAGGAATAATGTTTGTCGGTATTGTCTGGCCGATTATTTATGCCCTATTAGCTTCTCTAATTGTGTCGCTGACTTTGACACCCCTAATGGCAGCATACTTCTTAAAACCTGACCAGGAGCATGAAAATCACAAACCAACTTTACTAAAACGCCTCCTTACTCCATTTCGTAAGGGTTTTGGGTGGTTAGAAAGAAGCTATGCAACTGTGCTGGATTTGGCATTAAAAAATCGGGGGCTGGTTTTAGCTGTGGCGATCACTTTCATCTATCTGGGCTACAGTTTGTATCCTTTTGTAGGTCAAGAGATGATGCCTTTGGCGGACTCGGGTCAATTTATGGCGACTGTGGAAGCTCAAGCAGGGACATCTTTCGCAAAGACTGATGCGATCGCACAAAAATTTGAACAGATTCTTAAACAACAGCCGGAAATTGAGAAAATATCTTCAGAAATCGGGTTTGAACTCACCAATAACAGCACTTATTTCAGTGGTTATAGCATGGGTGGGGTGAATAGCGCCTCAATGATTGTCACTCTCAAAGACCGAGGAGAAAGAACCCGCGATATTTGGCAAGTGATTGATGCTGTAGAAATTCTTGCTCGTCGTACCATTCCTGGCATCCGACGTATTGCCATGCAACCAATGGGAGTAGATGTGATGGCTACTTCCGCCGCGCCTGTGCAACTGGCTGTCTATGGCGAGGATTTGGATATTTTACACCGCCTCGCTGACCAAGTTTTAAGTATTGCCGAGAAAACCTCTGGGTTGAAAATGGCTCACACTAGTTCGACAATGACTCAACCTGAATATCAACTAAAAATCAATCGCCAACGCGCTATGGAACTGGGACTTAGTGTCACAGAAGTAACTGAACAGGCTCGTTACGCCTTGCAGGGGGGATATACTCAGCAGTACTACAATTTACCTAACCGCAGGCTAAACTCTATTCTGGTGCGCTACGACCAGAAAGACCGGGGTAACGCTCAAGACTTAGGTGCAACTTACCTCACAACAAAAGACGGCAAGCAAGTGCCTCTTGATACAGTTGTCACCCTTGAGCATCGCATTGGGCCTAGCTTGATTGAACACGTCAACGGTCATCGGGTAGTCTACGTCAATGGGTTTTATCGCCAGCACGGTCCCGCCTCAATGGATCTATCAATGGCAGTGGCAATGCAGGCTGGCACTGAACTTGAATTTCCCCCTGGATATGGTTTGGACTCAATGGGTGATATGACCGACATGATGATTGAGTTTAGTCGGTTACTGAGAGGGCTTGTGCTTTCCCTGGTACTGATTTATCTCATCTTAGTAGTTCAGTTTGGCTCATTTCTCCAACCCTTTAACATGATGCTGTCAATTCCTTTAGAACTAGCTGGGGTGTTTGGTGCTTTATTATTAGCTGGACAAACATTTTCCACAGTTTCTATTCTAGGGATTATCATTCTGTCAGGAATTGATGTGACTGGAGCAATTTTACTAATTGATTTAATTTTGAAAAAACGTCAGCAGAAAATTCCTAGAGATGTCGCTATCCGTGAAGCAGGCCCTATCAGGCTCAAGCCGATTTTGATGACAGTAATTATCACTTTAGTAGTGATTATCCGACTTGCGTTTTTCCCTGATACTGGAATGGATGCTTACTCGCCAATCGCTACAGTTATTCTGGGAGGATTAAGCATCTCTACTCTGCTCACTCTTATTGTTATTCCTGTTATGCACTCGGTAGTAGATGATGGAACTCAAATAGTTTATCGGATTTTCAAAAAGCAGTACGTAAGAAAATATTAAGTAAATTTTTGAATTTATTACTTGACTCTCTACCCTACTGAAGGGTTTAGAATGGTTTTAGTTTCAAACTACTATCTCGACAAAATAATGGAGTAAAAAATGAACATTAATACAGGCGTTAAAACAGTATTGGGCGGAGCCGTAGCTAGTTTTGCATTACTTACATTAACCACTACTGCTTCCTTTGCAAACACCCCCAAGGAAACTTTAACCTCGAATCAATCAGCTAGAGCTATAAATGAAGCAAAACTAACTCAAGCACTGACGAGTCAAAAAACAACGCCAGCGAATCAAACGCCACAGCAGCCAAACCAAACCGGATGTAAGTGTTGCCAAGCAATGATGAATAATATGCCGGGAATGATGAACAACCAAAACAGTCCATCAAAATAGAGCTTGATAAAACCCTCGGCGAGAAACACATTTTAATTTGAAATGTCAAAAAAACCTAGGAATATTTAGATAAATCTCGCCAAAAAAGGTTAATGAACTAATTGCTACAGAAGCCATCTTCTGCTTGAGCGAAAGAACTTAAGGTAGACAGGATGAGTATCAGACTCGTCCCTGTTATCCAGAAGCTCAAGTCGTGTTTGCTTTTGGGTTTGATCGCAATTAAACACCCTCACGACAGCAGAAAACTTACTCAGGAGAAACACGATTATGAGTCAGCCTGACTCATAAAACCACAACATGATGAAATTGATGGGAATTGTTATGGTGGCTTGTTGTGCCGCACCTATAGCAGTTTCCCTCTTTTTAGGCGGAGGCTTGGGGGTGTGGTTCGGTCGTTCTATCCAGCAGCCTACTAGCTAGCAATCAGTCAACAAATCAAGCACTCTCCGCTTCGTAATGCGTTTATAAGTACGAGTCAGCTTGATTTTCGCTTTGACTCGGTTACTACTACCTTTTTGGCTGCGGGAGTGAAATAAATTTGAAGACTTTCTACATAGCTGGATGCCTAAGCCAGGAAGTCACCCCCCTGACTCGGCTACAAAACCGTGCATGAAACGTTGTTTTTTAGGCATTAGCAAGGCTTTGAGCTTTTGCCTTCGCGTCAACCAAACCCTTGTTTTTCGCTATCTTGGCAAAACGGGCAAAATTTTTGCTCCTACTATTTTTGGCGAAGGTATTGTTACGGTTGACCTACTTGAGCAATCGACCTGCCCAAGAACCAGTGCGGCTTACCGTTTAAGCTGCCTCAAACTTTGCATCATTTAACATCGTCAAGGGCTTTATTTGTTGGATCTGACAACATAGGGTCAGACCTTCCCTTGTAGAGAAGGCGGCTGATAATAGTGGCGGTCAATGCACCGCCGACTACTATTAATGTAATTGGACGTGAGCCGACCGTAAGAAACATCAAAACACCAGTGGCAGCTAGGACGGTTTGCGTTATTCCAAGAAAAATTCTTAGCCAGCCCCAAATAAAAATATGGCGCGTCATCTTTCGTTTTCCGGTAGCGTTTAAAAAATAACTTGACGTAAATATCGCCAGAGTGCAGTGCCTTATGTCAAAAGAAACAACTTAACTTAGGGCTTTAATCAACTTTTCTACTCGTTCTTTAACTTCGCCTCGAACCCGGCGAAAAGTTTCTATCGGTTGCCCCTCTGGGTCATCAAGTTGCCAATCCTCAAACACCGAGCGTAGTACCCATGCTTCGGGTAAATTCACCCCGCAGCCGCACAAAGAAATCACAGCATCGTAGTCTTCAGGTTGAAAATCGCTTAATGGCTTGGACGTTTGAGTACTAATATCAATGCCGATTTCAGCCATGATATCAACCGTCTTCGGGTCTACATGGCTTGCTTCTAACCCCGAACTGCTGACACCAATTTTACCTTCTCCTAATGTGCGGGCGAATCCTTCTGCCATTTGGGAACGGCGAGAGTTTTTCTTGCACACAAACATGACTTTTTTCATGATATTTTTCTTTGTTGGTAGATGACTGGTAGAACTTTTATCAGCTTTGCTTGGCATTCACTTCTAAAGCACTATTCGCTACTGTGATGACCTCTTTAGCAGCTTTTTCTTTCCGTTCGCTATAGCGGTCTGTGAGATAATCCACCTGGGGGCGTAACAGCATGGTGAACTTATAAAGTTCCTCCATCACATCGACCACGCGATCGCGGTAAGGCGAATCTTTCATCGTGCCGTCTTCGTTGAACTCTTGGTAGGCTTTGGCAACACTAGACTGATTCGGAATCGTAAACATCCGCATCCAACGCCCCAAAATCCGCATCGTATTCACAGCGTTGAAAGACTGAGAACCACCGCTGACTTGCATCACTGCTAAAGTTCTCCCTTGCGTCGGTCTGACTGCTCCTATACTGAGGGGAATCCAGTCAATTTGGTTTTTCATGATGCCCGTAATATTGCCGTGCATCTCTGGCGATGACCAGACTTGACCCTCTGACCATTGGCTCAATTCTCGTAACTCCTGCACCTTGGGATGGGTATCCGGTACACTGTTGTGAATCGGTAGCTCTCGCGGGTTGAAAAACCGGACTTCTGCCCCGAACCCCTCCATCATCCGGGCGGCTTCTTCTGCTAAAAGGCGGCTATAGGAACGCTCCCGTAAGGAGCCATACAAAAATAAAATTCGGGGCGAATGGTCAAATGTCATCATGAAAGTAATGGTATCTTTGGCGTGAGAAATTTTAAGAACTGTCTTATGCTAGGTTGAAGGTTTATCTGTAGCAGTAAGAGATTTATCCTTCTGCTAACTCCCGTAAAAAGGTGCTTTGGGCTTCTCGCAGTTCGACATCAGGGTTTGCCTGCTGGACTGTCTGGATCGCCGAATCGTAAGACGAACCAGCATGAATCAAGTAAGAAGCCAACATCGTTCCCGTTCGCCGTCTGCCACTGGTACAATGGATTGCAACAGCATGACCAAGGCGATTCTGGCTCTCAACAAAGTTTTGTAACTCCTGAATCTGTTCCCGGCTTGGTGCTGTGCCTCCCTTGGTTGGCAGCCAAAGGTGAGGGATGCTTGCCTGCTCGTATAAATCCAGGTTTGAGGGATCATCCATAACCGAGACAATTGCCCCAACACCCGCAGCTTGTAGCGCGGTCAGTTCTTCTGCCATTGGCTTGCGAACACCTGCCAGTTTGTCAGGAATCACCCACCACAAGTTTTCCTCAATTGGCTGAATCGGTTGCGGTTCCATCGATTGAAATCCTTATCTCATGTTGTTAGCACTAAAACATTTCTGATTCAGATGATCTGTTGAAATAGCGTCTCTGAAACCAGAACGAAACATTTACCAGACCAATCAACACGGGTACTTCTACCAAGGGACCGACAACAGCGGCAAACGCTGCCCCTGAATTAATCCCGAACACGGCAATAGCCACAGCGATCGCCAATTCAAAATTGTTGCCTGCTGAAGTGAAGGCAACGCTTGCGGCTCTGGAATAATCCGTTTTAATCCGCCATGCCATGTAGAAACTGACGAAAAACATCACCAGAAAATAAATGATGAGCGGAACTGCAATCCGAACCACATCAAGGGGAATCTGAACAATCAAATTCCCTTTCAGGCTGAACATCACCACAATTGTAAAGAGCAAGGCAATCAGCGTTAGAGGGCTGATTTTCGGGACAAACTTTTCATGATACCACTGCTTGCTTTTTGCTTTAACCAGAAAGAAACGAGTGAAATAGCCAGCTAAAAAGGGAATCCCAAGATAGATAAAAACACTTTTAGCAATCTCGGCAATGCTCACGTTTACGACGCTCCCCTTCAACCCGAACAGTGGCGGCAGTACGCTGATAAACAACCAGGCGTAGGGACTGTAAAAAATAACCTGAAAGATACTGTTGAAAGCAACCAGTCCCGCCGTGTATTCGGTATTGCCTCGCGCTAAATCACTCCACACCACAACCATTGCAATACACCGGGCTAACCCAATCAGGATTAGTCCCACCATGTATTCTGGATAGTCGCGCAGGAAGGTAATCGCCAGGAGAAACATTAGAATCGGTCCGATGATCCAATTCTGAAGTAACGATATACCGAGAATCTTTCCGTTACGAAAGACATCCCCTAACTCTTCGTATCGCACCTTGGCTAGAGGGGGATACATCATTAGAATCAACCCAATGGCAATCGGGATATTTGTCGTTCCTACCTGGAAGTGGTTGATAAACCCTTCTACACCAGGAAAGAAATAGCCCAAACCGACCCCGATAGCCATTGCCAGAAAAATCCACAAGGTCAGGAAGCGGTCAAGAAAAGAAAGTTGTTTGGAAAGAGGTTTATTTTTCATCAGTTATTCCGCTAGCAAATCAGGAGAGACTAAAATTTCGCTTCTTTCCGTAATAATTCCCCAATAGTCAGGTTTAGTTGCGTTTGTCCGTCAAACACCGTTCCTACCTTCCCCTTGTAAAAGTGAACATAATTGAGATGTTTGACTTCTTCCGGTAAAGGCACATAACCCACAGTACTGACTACTTTCGGGGCATTCTCGATATACAATTTGACGAATTGGTATGCTGCACTATTATTTTGCGTAGACCGGGTATTCACGTAAATAAATAAAGGTCGGGAAAGGGGCTGATACTGAACTTTTTCGACAGTTTGACGTGAGGGCAGTACGGGACCTTTACCGTTATCAACAGCCAGGGCTTTCAATTTATCTTGATGTTTTTCGTAATAGGAATAGCCAAAATAACCTAAAGCATTAGGGTCTTTGCTAATTCCATCTACCAAAACTTCATCATCTTCACTGGCGGTGTAATCCTTACGGCTGGCTCTGACTTGACCGACAGTTGCCTCCGTAAAGTAGTCAAAAGTACCAGATTTCTGACCAGCACCATATAGATTCAGGGGGCGGTCAGGGTAAGACGCTTGTATCTGGTTCCAGCGGGTGATTTTCCCTTCAGCCCCAGGTTCCCAAATCCTTTTCAATTCAGCGACAGTGATGTCTTTTGCCCAAGTATTTTGGGGATTAACGGCGATGGTCAGGGCATCAAAGGCAATGGGGAATTCCATATACCCCACACCATTTTTCTTGCAAACTTCCATCTCTGACTTCAAAATCGGTCGAGAGGCGTTGCTTATATCTGTTTCTCCTGCACAGAATTTTTCAAATCCCCCCGTCGTACCGGAAATCCCTACTGTAACCTGTACCTCATTGTTTGAATCAGCTTGATATTCTTTAGCGCTCGCCTGGGTAATAGGATAGACCGTACTGGAACCATCAATTTTAATTGTTGTTTTCGCAACATTAGCAGAATCAGCGACATCAGTAGTTTTCTGTGGTCGCTGAATTTCAGCCGATGTGTTGGATGTTGCCGTGCAACTGCTTGTAAAAGCTAACAACAAGAGTGCGAGAGCCAATTTCAAAGTTTTCATTGACCTCACCCTTATGGGTCATATCAAAAGTATATTTACATCATTTCAAAAAAACTTTATTTGTCAATCCGTATTACTGGAAAAACTAACATTTCGTTATAAAAAAAGTTGATGCGTTACTCAGCGTCGCCGCAGGGCGGACTAGGCAACATCAGGCTGAAGCGGCGAAACTCTGCAAGATACTGCTCTAAGGCAACAAATTGGGGCAGATTCAGGCTGTAGTAAATCCAGCGTCCTTCTTGTCGAGAGCGCACCAAACCAGCTTCTTTCAAGGTTTTAAGATGAAAAGACAGTTTGGATTGAGTGGTTCCCAAGTGTTCGCACAAGTCACAGACACATAGCTCTTGAGAGCGTAACAGTTCTAAGACCTTGATTCGTAGGGGGTCTGATAGAGCATGAAAGCCGCTAGTGATGGTATTTGGCGTGAGGGTGTAAGTAGAATTCATCAAGATTTATTGAAACATACTTTCATGCTAACCATACTAGGCTAAATTTACTTTAGACTTCAATCAATCGAAGAAGCCTTAACTGTAGCCAGTCTCAACCAAGTCGTCATGGGTGTTATAGAGAGGCAGATAAAGTGGACGCATTAGAACTGTTGCAACGATACGCAATGGGAGAGCGAAATTTTACCAGAGTTGATTTGACTGAAATTAATCTGATAAGTGCGAACCTGACGGGTATTGACCTAAGTGGAGCCATCTTAGCAGGGATAAAAATGAGTGGCGCTAATTTGAGCCAAGCCGATTTCTTATGTGCCAATTTGTGTTGGGGATTTCTGCCACACGCAAATTTAACAAAAGCCAACCTCAAGTATGCAGATATGTATAAGGTTGACCTGACAAAGGCAATTTTATGTGAGGCAAATTTGTATGGTGCGAACCTGTCTTTTGTAGATTTGTCAGGGGCGAATTTGAGTGCAGCCAACCTGAGCTATACAAAATTGTACAGGGCAATCTTAGATGGAGTAAACCTGACTGGAGCTAACCTCAGTGGGGCTACAATGCCAGATGGTACAACGCATGACTAAAAATCTGGCTAAATGACTGTATGGCAAGCAGTGAAAGTCAAGCTATCACTGCTTATCAAAAAGTTAGAAGTAATATCACATCAGAAATAATTGTCTTTTAAAGAACGTGCCATTAGGCATTAGAAGCACACAAAAGGCATCATGAAACATATTTTTTAGACTGTCATTTAAACAACATTGTCTTGTGCCAGAGAACATGAAGAACTTGGATCGCCAATTTCTATCTGAAGGGTGGTGTGTTCAATACCGAAATGGTCATGAAGCTCTCTAGAAATCTGAAAGAGAAAATCATCACTTGGATGACCGGAGGGCATCACGAGATGGGCGGTTAGGGCTATCTCTGTCGTACTCATTGCCCAGATATGCAAGTCATGAACTTGCACCACACCAGGGCGCTCCGCTAGATATATTTGCACAGCTTGTGGCTCAATAAAGTCTGGCACAGCATCTAATGCCAAATTCACAGAATCTTTCAACAATTGCCAGGTGCTAACTACTACCACTACCACAATAATTAAACTCACAACAGGGTCAAACCACAGCCAGCCTGTATAAACAATGGCAATGCCAGCTAATACAACCCCCAAAGAAACCCCAGCATCAGCCGCCATGTGTAGAAATGCTCCCCGAATGTTTAAGTCCTGCTGGCGACCGGACAGAAACATCAGGGCAGTAGCTGTGTTAATAATAATTCCGACCACAGCAACACCAATGACTGTACCTCCCGCCACTGAACTAGGTTCACCGAAGCGGCGGAGCGCTTCCCAAGCGATCGCACCCATTGCTAAGAGAAGAACGAGCGCGTTGATAAGAGATGCCAAGATTGAAGAACGACGCAATCCGTAAGTATAGCGCCCGGTGGGAGGTCGGCGAGTAAGGACACTTGCTCCCCAAGCAAGTAGCAATCCCAACACATCACTTAGATTGTGACCTGCATCGGCAATGAGGGCAACAGAGTGTCCCAAGTAGCCATAAACTGCTTCAACAATCACAAACCCCATGTTGAGAATAGTACCAATTACAAAGGCACGGTTGTAGTTGCCAGTTCCGTGTTCGTGCCCGTGATGCCCCTGACTGTGGTTATGTGTCATTGCTTAATCCTCAAAAGTCTTAGTTCTAAATAGCCGCATTCCATTTGCCGTAACCAACAAAGAAGTTCCTGTATCTGCCAAGACAGCTACAGCTAACCCGACAAACCCAAACGTCGCCAAAAGTAGAAATAATGCCTTTGTCACCAAGGAAAAGACTACATTCTGTTGAATCACAGATACAGTGCGGCGGCTTAAATTTACTGCATAGGCAAGTCGTCTCAAGTCACTTCCTACCAGCACCACATCTGCCGTCTCTATGGCAATATCAATTCCACCTACAGCAAAGCTAACATCTGCCGCAGCCAAGGCTGGTGCATCATTAATGCCATCGCCAACCATACCTACAACCCCATCCCGACGCAGCTTTTGAATCGCTTGCAGCTTATCTTCTGGTAACAATTCTGCTTGAAATTCGTTGATGTTAACTTGTTGAGCAATCTGTTTGGCAACAGCAGCGCGATCACCCGTCAGCATCACTAATCTTTTCAGCCCGACTCGTTTCAGACTTCGCACTGCATCAGTTGCCTCTAATCGTAATCCATCTGCTAGGGCAACAGCACCCAACAATCCCGTCTCATTTCCCACCAGCACAGGGGTTTGACCAAAATTTTCAATCTCTACCAATTTTGATTCAGCATCTACTGATAAAAGAATACCCCGGTCAGCAAACAAACGCCGATTACCGACCAAGTAAAGTGAATCACCAATTTTTGCTTCAATTCCTTTACCAGGTAGCGCCGTAAACTTGGATGGAGTCTGTAACTCTATTGATTTCGATTTAGTAGCCTGGACAATTGCTTTCGCTAAAGGATGTTCCGATTGCTGTTCTAAACTAGCAGCCACCTGAAGCACCATATCTGCACTCACCTTGCCAAAGTCATAAATATTCTGCACTATGGGTAGCCCTTGCGTAATTGTACCAGTTTTATCAAAAGCAAGCGTTGTAAGATGTCCGGCTTTCTCCAGTGCATGACCTCCTTTGAACAAAACACCTTTGCGAGTCGCAGCACCAATAGCGCTGACAATCGAAACTGGGGTAGAAATCACTAAGGCGCAAGGGCAGGCAATTACCAACATTGTCAGCGCCCGATAAAACCAGACGTTAAAAGGTTGAGCAAATGCCAAAGGTGGAATCAGGGTAATAGCGATCGCTATCAAAATCACAATTGGGGTGTAAACTTCTGCAAACTTATCCACCCACTGCTGAGAAGGAGCGCGGCTTCCTTGAGCTTGTTCCACCAAATTGATAATTTTGGCAACGCTAGTATCGTTCGCCGTATGGGTAACTTTAACTTCTAAAAAACCTGATTGATTCAACGTCCCCGCATAGACAGTATCGCCAGCAGCTTTATCTTCTGGGATTGATTCTCCCGTAATCGGGGATTGGTCAATGGCACTTGTACCAGAAACGACTACACCATCCAATGCCACGCGCTGTCCCGGTCGAATCGTCAGAATTTCCCCAACTTGAACACTTTCAACCGTTACAGTCACTTCTTTATTTCCTCGCTTGACGGTAGCAGTAGGTGGAGTCAAATCCATGAGAGCGCGGATAGCATTGCGCGTGCGACCAAAGGTGAATACTTGCAGTGTTGTGCCTAAAGAGAACAAAAACAGAACGAGCGTTCCTTCAAACCAGTCTCCCAAAATCACTGCCCCAATCACCGAAATAGTCATCAGCAGATTCATATCGGCGCGACGCAAGCGCAATTCAAACAAACCTGCCCGTGCTATGGGATAGCCAGCAACGACGATGCCAACACCATAAAACCCCCGTGCTATCCAGATGGGTAACGCTAAATATTGAGCGATTAAGCCCAAAATCAACCCCATTCCCGCTAAAATTACGCTTTGTCCCCGGCGGTTGCTAATCCAAAATTTCCAGTTTGTGGTCGCTGGATTTTGAGAGGGCTTAGGGACTGGATGAGCGTGATTATGGTCATGATCATGATCCTGGCAATCGTCGTTGTGGGTGTGACGCTGGGAACCTGCCTCAAAACTCTCCCCAACCGTATAGCCCAGACTCTTAATTCTGCTAGCGATTGCAGTCTCACTCACAACAGTTGGGTCATAGGACAGTTGCAATCGTTCATTTGCAAAGTTAACCGATACATCCTTTACCCCTGCCATCTGCTGCAAACCGACCTCAATCGTCTTAGCACAACTGCCGCAATCCATTCCGTTAACTTTTACTTGTAAGCTTTTAGCAGAAGCTACTTCGACATGTTTGTGGTCATGGTTGTGGTCGTCGCCGTCACAAGAATTGGTGTGATTGTGAGGCTTGACCTTACTACTCTGTTCAACCGTATAACCTAGGGTGCGAACTCGGTCATAAATTGTCTTTTCATTAACCTCTTGCGGGTCGTAAGATACCTGCATACTTTCAGTGGCAAAACTGACCGATGCCGACAAAACCCCTGTTATTTGCTGCAAGCCAGCCTCAACTGTTTTGGCACAACTGCCACAGTCCATGCCCCCGATTTGTGCCTGTATATTTTTAGTGGAAGCCACTTCAACATGGTTGTGGTCGATGTCACAGCGAAATTGAGTGTGATTATGCGGCTTTACTTCACCACTCAGTTTAACCGTATAACCCAAAGCAGTTATGCGATTTATAATTTCAGCTTCGTTCAAAAGAGCCGAGTCATAGGATATTTTGACTTTTGCAGTTGTAAAACTTACAGTTGCTTCCATTACACCGCGTAATGAAAGCAAGCTGGCTTCAATGGTAAGAGCGCAGCTACCGCAATCCATGCCATCAACTTGTAAAAGTTGAGTTTTGACGGAAGGGGTTTGAGTCATGGCAGCTTTAAAGAAGAGATTACAAAGTTAACTGCCAATATTCTAATACAACAATTGAAGAACTATTCAACTGTGTAACAGTTCTCATTTTAGGTACTATTGAAATTGATAACCATTGTCTACGCAGGACGCTATGAACAAGCCCAAGGCAAAGCAAGACTCCGACCAGATCCAAAATTCTGATGCGCCAAACTGTGACACTCATCTGGTGCATTTAAATAATGTGCGCTCAACTCAAGCACAAATTCTGCCAACTCCCAAAGCCCAGCAGATAGCAGAAATATTTGGGGTGCTGGCAGATCCGAACCGCTTACGTCTCCTATCAGCTTTAGCGGAACAAGAGTTGTGTGTTTGCGATTTAGCCGCAGTGACAAAAATGACGGAATCAGCCGTTTGCCATCAACTGCGATTATTAAAAGCGATGCGTTTGGTCAACTATCGCCGCGAAGGTCGCAACGTCTATTACAGCTTGGCTGACAGTCACATCGTTAATCTATATCGGTCTGTAGAGGAACATTTAGATGAATCAAATGTTTAGATGGTGGTTTATCGGGTTATCAAGACTCCTATATTTTTTAGAATGATTCAAGTCAATCAATGCGACTAATGGTTACACGTTTCATTGGTACTCGTACCTCTCCAATCATTTTTTAAATTAAAGTTAGATAGTAGTTATTCGGTCATCCTTGCATCTGCTGATTGTTAGGACGCTCCAACTCCTGATCTTCCCAAGAGGTAGGGTCTTCTAATGGTTCTAAATGGGTTGTAACGTGGGTTAAAGGCAGCACCCTTATAATAGCAAGCTCAATCGCCTCGCATAAATCATGCCCTTGCTGCACTGTCCAAGATCCAGGCACAATAACATGGAAGGAAACAAAGCGGCGGTTTCCAGCAGTGCGGGTTCGCAGGGCGTGGAACTGGATGTCTTGGCGTTTGTACTCGTTAAGAATGCTCCCGATTGCGTCAATTTCTTCTTTGGGCAAAGCTGCATCCAGTAACGCGCTACTGGTTTCCCGCAGCAAACGAAATCCTGTCCACGTAATATTTGCTGCTACTATCAGTGCTACAATTGGATCAAGCACGAGAGCGCCTGTTAACTTGACGAGGAAGATTCCAAGTACTACACCACCGCTCGTCACCACATCGGTAAATAAATGGTGTGCATCAGCCCTCAGCGTAATTGAACGTAATCGTCGCCCCGCTCGTAGCAAGACAAAGGCAACAACGCCGTTGATTGCTGTTGCAAATAGCGAGAGTGCCAACCCCAATCCAAGCTGTGTTAACGGTTCTGGATGCAACAAGCGTCCCCAAGCTTCAACAGCAATACTAATGGCTGCCACTACAATCAACGCACCTTCTGCACCACTGGAGAAGTATTCGGCTTTAGAATGCCCAAAGGCGTGTTCGGCATCGGCTGGTTTAGCAGCATAAGTCAATGCCCACAGAGCTACCAATGCTGCCACGAGATTTACAATTGACTCAATAGCATCTGAAAGCAGCCCCACTGACCCCGTTAGCAAGTAAGCCCCAAACTTCAGGACAATAGTGACGATTGCCGCTGCAATCGACAGGAAAGCGTAGGAGCGGGCTGTTCGACTACTCATCAGGATTTAGCAACTGAGATTCCGAGCTAACAGTACCAAATTCTACTTGAGTCGTCATCAGCCCCCAGGCTTCTACTGATTCTCCCCTGCGCGTGTTATCAAAGTTGAAGAGCTATCTATAAAACGCTAATGCTTCGAGTATGTCTCACTCGTTGTCTGCGTCGGCGTTGTATGCCTAATCCCATCAGCAAACCAAACACAACAATACCAGTTAAGTAAGTCAAAGCAATCAACCGGATATACAAAGGTGGTGCTATTCCCTCAACTTCAATTTTGCGTTTTACTTGAAAGGGTTTAAATTGGCGTGGTGCATTTGGTTGGGGAGAAACTTCCACCTCTATGCTATGGGGTGCGCCATCAAAAAATTGAGAAAGCCATTTTAACTGTCCTTTTGAATCAGGAACAGCTTTGTAAGCAAAAGCAATCCATTCATCTTCAAGCTGCGTTGCTTTAACATTCAGTAGCACATCCGTTGCCGGCTGATTTGTTTGAGTGTCGATGACTTGGACTTCGAGGCTGGCTGCTTGTCCTACAGTGGCACTCGTATCTCCCAAAAGCCGTGCCGATAATCCCTGAGACTGCACAATCCCCGAATTATCAGTTTTCTCTGTATGGAGTGTAGAGTGTGCGTGCGCGTGCCCCATTCCAGATTCGGCGATTTCCGCACTAACGTTGACATATAATAAAGCAGCGATCGCCAGCACTATCAACCCACTCAACAACAATCGTACCTGTTGCGGCGCAATTTCCCCTGGCTGAATTTGTTGCCGGAGTCCAATCACCAAACCACCCCCTAGCCCGACAAACAGTAAAATTACGGCTAGAATGCCAAAGTTGCGATACTTGACCCCATTTTCTGGCACAGATAGGGTCAAGGTTTGCTGAATAGGGGTAAAGGCATTAGCAACCATCGGGGTAACATTGACTAATAGCTGGTAAGTCCCCCGAATCGGTAGCAATTGCTGAATTTGTAGTTCACCTTTGGGGGCTATTGCCTCCATCTCCAGTAACTTTGTCCCTTCTACAATCGGGAAATCTGTTGAAAACCAAGGATTTTTGGGCGGAGTTAAAATTGTTAAGTGAATTTTGGCATTTGCCAAAGGCAGGCTTTTTGAGTCTACAGCTTGGAGTGTCAGAAGCGCTGGAGATTGTGGTGTAGTAGCTTCAGCTTCAAAAGGGTGAATTTGGCTAAGTGGTGGCTTAGTAACGAGTTTTACGGTTGGCTGTGGAGTCTGTGAAAAGCCAACAATAGTATATAGAAAAATACTCATCAGGCAAATAGCACTGATGAGTGCAGAAAATTTTAACTTTGACATTCTAATAATGAAGTTCTCAAAAAAAACTTAGCACTGATCTTAGTGGCAACTAATTGTCAAAGTGTGGTGACGTAGAGAATGTAATTTATTATGGGCTGCGGGATAAGTGGTGAAATAAACAGTCCAGAGAGTTAAAGCGCACAAAGAAGTGAAGAGAGTCGCTTGTACAGGCGTTGAAAGAGTCCAGCTTTTCGCTTTTTGCTGAATTGAAATAGAGGATTTCGCAGTCATCCTAATAACTCCAAGTAAATTTAGATAAATCAAGGCATGGCGGACATTATAGCGCAACTAGTTTTTGGTTGGTTCAAAAGGCGTTGGAGAACTGTGTTGGACTTGAGGAAACTATTCTTGCAAGTTTTTGATGTAACTGCAATGCCTCTATACCCCCGTAGGTTGATGTTCATCCCCGATTTTTTGAGATTATGAAAACAATATGATAATCTTCAATTGTAAAACTAATGGCTCGTCCTGAAAACAAACCCAGTCTTAGCGAAGTTCACCGCAGCATTAAAGTCCCCAACAGCAGGGGTTTTTGGCGCAAAATGTTTGCTTATGCAGGACCAGGATATCTGGTTTCAGTCGGATATATAGACCCTGGTAACTGGGCTACAGATTTAGCGGGTGGTGCGAAATTCGGTTACACACTGCTAACCGTAATTATGCTTTCTAACTTGATGGCGATTTTGATGCAATCGCTGTGTCTGCGGTTAGGGGTGGCGACGGGGTTAGATTTAGCACAAGCATGTCGAGACTATTTCAGTCCGCGTGTGAACTTTTGTTTATGGGTACTTTGTGAGATAGCGATCGCTGCTTGTGATTTGGCAGAATTAGTGGGAAGTGCGATCGCTTTGCAATTACTATTTGGTATTCCTCTTGCTTTGGGTGTGTGCATCACCGCGCTAGATGTCATTGTACTGCTGTTGCTGCTGAATAAGGGCTTTCGCTATACAGAAGCTTTGGTATTGATCTTAGTCGCAACCGTAGGAATCTGCTTTGCCGGAGAAATTATTTTTTCCCGTCCTGATGTAGGTGGAGTTTTATTAGGTTATATTCCCAAAATAGAAATTTTACAAAATCCCGAAATGCTTTACATCGCTATTGGCATTTTGGGAGCGACTGTTATGCCGCACAATTTATATTTACATTCATCAATTGTACAGACACGCGATTGGGAACCGACACCACAGAAGAAATGGGAAGCGATTAAATTTAGCACCATTGATTCAACGGTAGCTTTATTTTTTGCACTGTTCATCAACTCAGCCATTTTGATTATCTCGGCTGCGACTTTTCATTTTTCTGGTCATCAAGATGTAGCAGAAATCCAAGATGCTTATAAATTGCTTTCACCTTTATTGGGTGTAAATGTAGCAAGTGCGATTTTTGCTTTGGCATTACTCGCTTCCGGGCAAAGTTCCACGATAACCGCAACCTTAGCGGGACAAATTGTCATGGAAGGATTTCTAAATCTGCGTCTGAAACCTTGGGTGCGACGGTTAGTAACTAGGCTAATAGCCATTATTCCCGCGTTGATTTCAATTGTATGGTTTGGCGAAAGCAGCACCAGTGGATTACTGATTTTCAGTCAGGTTGTGTTGAGTTTACAGCTATCGTTTGCAGTAGTTCCGTTAGTAATGTTTACCAGTAATCGCCACTTGATGGGTGAATTTGTCAATCCTTGGTGGTTGAAAATTATTTCCTCTCTTGTTGCGTTGGTAATAATAACTTTAAATGCTTGGTTGTTATTACAAACTATATCAGGCTGGCTCTCGCCGATTCCTCATTAGAATAGTTGTATATAAGTGTTTATGAGGAGGTAAGGTGATGAATCATCTCAAGCAAGTCCTTGCCATTCTGGGACTAACAACTGTACTTGGTGGAATACCTGCTGTGTATGCTCAAGCACCACAAAGCCGCACTCAACAGATAAATATTCAGCAATATTATAACCAAGGACAGCAAAAACTTGGTCAAGGTGACTTCAATGGAGCTATTGAGGATTTTAACGCTGTAGTGCGCCTGAATCCCAAGTTTTATGAGGGTTACTGCTTGCGGGGACTGGCTAAATCTCAATTACAAGACTTTAAAACTGCAATTGGTGACTTTAATCTGGCATTACAACTTAATCCCACCCATGCAGATGCGTATAATAGCCGGGGAATGGCTTATGCGGAACTGGGAAATATCCAAGCAGCCATTATAGACTTTAGCCAAACCATCAAAATCAACCCGGCATCATCAGATGGGTTCTACAATCGGGGACTTGCCAATTTTAGACAGGGAAATCATCAGCAAGCCATAGCAGACTTTAATGCTGCCATCAGGATTAAGCCCAACTCGGCTGATGCTTACGGGAACCGGGGTTTGGCACAATATGCTAATGGTAATAGCAAGAGTGCGGTTGAGGATTTACAGCTTGCTGCAAGGCTTTTTCGCTCTCAAGGGAATACCGTTGGGTATCAGCAGACACAAGCGCTTCTCCAGCAAATTCAACAGTAAAATTAAAAACTTCAATATTGATTTCTCAAGAAGGGAAGCTTTGTCCCCAATTTTCACTTTTTCTAAGCAAGGAGGGAAACTTTTGTGCGGTGGAAAGGGTCAAGCCCACTGTTCCGGGTAGAAATTCGGTTAATCTGTAAAAGGCAATTAGATAACCTAAGTCAACAGATATTTTTTCAAGGAAGCCGATGAACAGAAAATTTATACTTAGTTTGCTTGCTAGTCCAACAATTTTTACATCCCTGATGTCCGTGGTTGCAGTAGTCAGCCCTGCTCATGCGGCTTCACCAGTCATCCGTTTTAAAGATGGTACAGCCTGTATCCGTCATCCTCACGTCAGTTACGATAAATTCGTGTGTACGCGGGTTGCACAAAAAGATATAGATCCTCGTTATGCGTCTTCATCCAAATTCAATGCTGTCAATTCTTCTAGTGAAAGAGTAGCATCACTGAAGTTTAGTGATAGTGATAGTGATGCAGCTATTGCGGTATTTGGCTGTGATTGTCCTTACTGCCAGAATGCTTTACGCGCTTTGCGCGGTCAAGCACCAGTCGTTTACTAAGATACTGATCTAATCATCTACTAAGTCGGATGCGTCCTCTTAATAAAGCAGCAAGGCGCTCCGATTTTGATTTTATAATATCAATCAAATATTTAAACAGATACTGATCGATTTAAGCCACTTTTAATATACATATATGTTTGGCTAAAAGGTTCTTTGCCTTGGACTGTTGTGCGGGATTTAAGAACGTAATCGCGCATTTCTTCATAAGCTGGTTCTTGCCTAAATGGACTCTCCAGTGCTTTTATGTAATTTTTGTTGGGGAGCAACGCTCCCAGTGCCCTCTGCCCTCAGCATAGCTGCGTTCTTCAAAATTCTTAATCTTCAAAAAAGAGCGATACTTGTAGTTACATACATAGTGCCACAAAAAATTAAAGCTACAGCAGTTGCGCGGTTGCATCACATGCGCTTAAGTAAGTCGGCATCAATGTGAAGGAAAATGCAATAATTTTCGTAGCATCATAAACATCGTTAATTGTAATATCAGACTACCGAATCAAGCAAACCTGACATATCTAAGACTTTTTGTGAGTATGTTTCTGCTTGTTTGGCTACTTCTCGTCGACGAAGTTCATCCAACAAAATATTGTCTAAATTTATTTGCCAGCGTGCGAGTTGAACTTGAATGTTTACTAATTCTTCCGCTTGTTCTGGTTCAATTTCTGCTGCTATCCACTCAATAAACCACTCTGTCTCATCTATTACAACTTCTACACCTTTTTTGAACGCGCTATTACAAAACGAACGAACGCGCGCTAAGTTAGAAGCGATATGTCCTAAACGATGGGGAATGTCTTCGTTTTGGAAGCGTGCTTTTTTTTCATCTAAATTCGATTTCGTATCCACCAATTAAATCCTCTGTGATTTGTTTTACACGTTCTCTTATTGCATGGTCTTGAATAATCATCGAGCGATTATTCTGACTTGGACGAATGTTGATAATCGATTCGTAATCAATCGATTAGTTAAAGGGTGTCCAAATATGTAGCCTTAAATGCTATAAGATTCTAATAATATAGCTAGCTGGCGTTATGGGTGATGGCGGTAGTTTAGGGTTTATTTGTGTAAACCCTAAATCAAGCTATCTGCAAGTCTTGGATCGGGTAGTTTTTTGATTTATCGGTAAGGCACAATTGAATGACCGATTCAAACTAAAACCAGTCAACATGAGAAAATTGCAATGTACCAGTCACTGCAATTCTGACTTTTTGAGTTTGCGATTATCGTCATTACCTTGGTAAAAGTAAGCGTCATGTCAAAAACACAGCCCTTAACCGTTGACTTCACCCAGGAAGATGAGGTGTTGCAAATTTTGCCGCGTCCATCGCTGCGATCAAGCGCAAATTTGGGCTGGAATGGTATCTATGTCCAACAGCATCAGCAGCCCGCCTGGGAAACCCCTGAGTATGTTCACACCAGACATATGCTGCTGGTTCACAACCCGACTCTGACGGTGCAAGCAGAACGTTGGTTTGATGGACACAGACAGCAAGAGCAGTTTGGGGGCGGTAATAATATCGTGATTGTGCCAGCTAAGGTTTTGCATCGGGCAAATTGGAATCAGGAAAGTCCTTTTTCCCTGCTCTTTCTGGAACCGGATTACCTGATTCGAGTCGCTCGTGAATCGGTCACGACCGATCGCCTTCAACTCACTGCCCACTCTGCGATGCACGATCCATTTATTGACCAAATTGGGCGATCGCTCATCGCAGAACTGGAAACCAATCAGCCACATAGTCGTTTGTTTGCAGATTCATTGACGATCGCACTTTCAATTCATCTATTGAGACATTATTCAGACAGACAGCAGCCGTTGCGCGAAGATCCAAATGGACTACCGCAACGTAAGTTGCAACAGGCGATCGAATACATCAATGAAAATCTAGTAGAAGATTTAACTATTAGTGCGATCGCCAATGAGTTAGAGATGAGCCAATACTATTTTTCTCGCTTATTTAAGCAATCAATTGGTGTATCACCCTATCAATATATCATGCAACAGCGAATTGAGCGAGCAAAATATCTGCTACGGACAACTTCGCTTTCAGTAGCAGCGATCGCCTCGCAGGTTGGCTTTTCCAGTCAGAACCAACTGACAATTCAGTTTCGCAAGTTCACAGGTATAGCCCCCAGCGGTTATCGCAAGCAGCTTTGACTCCACCGAAAGCAAGATTCCAATAAATTTCGCACAAATCAATGATTAATCTAAATTCTTTCTTTGAGAATTCCAACGCAAGGTGAATTATTGCTATTAAGTAACATCAGTGCGTTTAGGAATACCCATGAAAGTTTGTGAATCAGTCGAGCAACCCAAATCATCAGCACGCCCAGACTTTCCCATTACCTTGAACCAGCTTTACATCAATGGTGAATGGCGCGATTCAGCCAGTGGCAAAACCTTTCCGGCAATCGATCCCACCACTGAAGCTGAAATTACCCAACTGGCAGAAGGCACCGTTGAAGATGTTGAACTCGCGGTTAAGTCTGCCGAGACTGCCTTTGTCGGTGCTTGGGGGCAGATGAGCGGACATGAGCGGGGTGAAATTCTCTGGCGGGTGGGAGATTTGTTTCGCAAATATGGTGAGGAGCTTGCCTTTCTGCAAGCCAAAGAAATGGGGCGGCTGTTTACGGATTCCATGACTGTAGACATTCCCCATCTCGCCAATATGTTTCACTACTACGCGGGTTGGGCAAGCAAAATTGAAGGCTCGGTCAAACAAACCACGAAGGGACTACACACCTATACGCTCCGGGAACCGCTGGGTGTAGTCGCTGCGATCACGCCATTCAACTTTCCGCTGATTCTTTCAATCAGCAAATTCGCGCCTGCCCTCGCTGCTGGAAATACCATTATTCACAAGCCTGCTTCAGCAACTCCACTCTCCGCCTTAAAGGTAGCTCAAATTATGCAAGAAGCAGGTATACCACCAGGCGTTTTTAATGTGGTGATGGGTCCGGGTGGCACCGTTGGCAATGCTTTATCAACGCATCCCGGTATTGAAAAGGTGGCAATCACCGGATCAACTGCTAGTGGGATTCGGGTAATTAAGGATTCTGCTGATACCTTGAAGCACTTGACGATGGAACTGGGTGGCAAGAGTGCCAACATTATTTTTGCCGATGCGGATTTGGATATGGCAACGCAGACTGCCTACGATGGTATGTTCTACAACAAAGGTGAAATTTGCTATGCGGGTTCTCGAATGCTAGTGGAACGGGCGGTGTATGACGAAGTAGTTGATCGCGTCCGGCAACGCGCTTTAGACACGAAACCAGGCGATCCACTCGATCCAACTAGCGATATGGGACCGATCGCCAACAAAAGCGAGTACACTAAAGTTCTCGATTACATGAACGTTGGACAAAAAGACGGGGCGCGGTTAATCGTCGGGGGCAAAGCCGCAGATATTGGCACGGGCAAAGGCTATTTTGTGGAGCCAACCGTTTTTGCCGATGTCAATAGCGACATGACGATCGCCCGCGAAGAAACCTTTGGTCCGATTCTTGCCATCATTCCCTTTGATGGTTTTGACGAAGCGATTCAGATTGCCAATGGCAACCAGTATGGACTGGCATCTGGGGTACATACCCGCGACATCAAGAAAGCGCACAAAGCAGCAGCTAAACTCAAAGCAGGAACGGTTTGGCTAAATACCTACGGTCATTTTGACCCCTCTGCTCCGTTTGGTGGTTACAAAATGAGCGGCTATGGACGCGAACAAGGTTGGGAGGCTCTGGAGTTTTATCTGCAAACTAAAACCGTGTGGGTTGATTTATCCTGAGTTCAGCTTGCGACTACATCAATTTACAAACAACAGACCCGATAGAAAAAATTGCAGACCGATGAAACGTCATCTGAAAAGCTTACGTGAATACATTGATGCGCTTGCGGAGATTGGCGAGGTGCAGCCAATTCACAAACAAGTCGAATTGAAGAACTGGCAAGTTTACGGCTTTGCGAGATAAACTACGTTTTCAAATCTTCTCAACGACATTAAAATCAAGAGGAACATAATGAACATTGGAATCATTGGCGCAGGCAACATGGGCAGCGGCTTGAGTAAAATCTGGGCGCAGAACGGTCACAAGCTAATGTTTAGTTACTCCCGCGACATCACAAAGCTTGAGAAGATTGCTCAGTCAATTGGCAGCAATGCCAGCGTTGGTACTCCTGCTGAAGCCGTACAGTTTGCCGATGTAGTCGTATTATCAGTGCCTTATGGGGCAGTAGAAGACGCGCTCAATGCAGCAGGTTCACTGGAAGGAAAAATTCTTTTCAGTATCGTTAACGCGCTGTTACCTGACATGAGCGGCATGGCAGTTGGAACAACTACTTCAGCGGCTGAGGAAATTGCTAAACTGGCGACTAATGCCCGCGTAGTAGAAGCGCTACCCGTGTTTGCAGAAGTCCTCAATTCTGAGTCACGCCGCTTTGACAATCAACAAGCCACCGTATTCTACACAGGCGACGATCAGCAGGCAAAACAGATTGTAGCAGATTTGTTGCGTGAGCTTGATGTTGAGCCAATCGACGCTGGGTCGCTGAAGAACTCGCGCTATGTCGAACCTGCCATGATGCTACTGATTCAACTGGCGTATGCCCAACAACTTGGACAAGTTGGGTTTAAGCTGTTGAGACGGGAGTAAGGCGATAAGCTCCCGCTTTAACTGAGTTATCGCCGTTTCTTGAGGAGCGCAAAGGGAGCATCCACCAGAGAATGTGGAAGGTGATGAGTAGGGTTTAACTTTAATGTTAAATTAGCGATCGCCATCTATCTATATAATGGTATTGGTCATGACAAATAAATGTACGCCATTGATACTTCCTGCCAATACCTTCTACTGAACTGGTGTTAAGCGCCCAAATCGATAGCGAAGAGAAATCTTCACAATAATAAAAATTTCCGATTATACACCAGTATTACGAGATTTATTCTGCTTGGGAATACTCAACTTTTGTACAGCACGGCGTAGAGTCTCATCACCACGTCTGTCGTAGCGAGTCGTTTGATTAGCATTACTGTGGCGAGCCAGCTGTTTAATTGTCGAAACGTCCACTCCCGCATCAAACAACTCAGAAATAAAAGTACGCCGGAAGTCGTGGGAAGAAAAATCTTTAACTCCTACTTGTTGTCCCCGGCGCTGCAAAATATATAAAACTGCTTGGGGGGTAAGCCGCCGCACTTCAACACGTCCTGACTTATTGACATGACATAACAACGCCTCGCCAATAGTACCGCGTATATTCAACCAGGATTCAACAATTGCGCTCGCCTGCTCGTTCAAGTAAACAGTACCATCTTTACCACCCTTCCCACCAATAACTTCCATTGCCCCAGTCTTGGGGTTGAAATCCTTCAAGTTTAAATTCACCACCTCAGAACGCCGCAGTCCAGAGCTGCGTAACAAGGCTATCAGTGCAGCATCCCTAAACCCAGCAGGAGTAGGATCGTCATAACAAGCTTGAAATAAAGCTAATATTTCATCTTCAGTCAAAGCCCGTCCCCGCAGCTTGGTAGAAACTTTAACGTTAATCACATCAACTGCCCGTGCGTAATCAGCACCATCCATTAATTCCAACCGCAGCGCCTCTCGCAGCACGCACCGCAGCGCGCTCAAAAACTTATTGGTAGTAGCTGGCGCATACCTATCGGACAACACAGTACGCAACGCCGCAGTATGTTTGTACCTCAATTTAGACCAATCCAAAGTCATCTCCGAGCCAACACCCCCGGTTAAAATCTGGGCTATTGTATTCAATGCCCCCCGCATCGCCCGACGGGAACCAGGACTTAACCTTGAATTGAGATAAACGTGAGCTGGATGTTCGGTTAACGGAACAGGCGCCGCCAACAATAAAGAAGATTCAAGTAGTTGCTCCTGCTTCTCCCGAACATCCATAAAAACAACTTAGGAAGAATTATCAGCACCTTTAAATAATACACTTGCTGTTTTCGTGCAAAATCACCCTCAAAAAAAGTACTCTTCCTCAAAACAACTTTCACTTATGCGAAATGCCCTTCTCACAAGCTGCGTTCTCATAAGTAATCATTCTCCCTCGCCTTAACCCGCATTTCTCACATGAGGGCGCTTAAAAGTAAATAAAATTAACAATATTTGGTTTTCAGACGAAGGGCGAAAACAGGGAGCATCTGCAAAGTGCTCCCAGCGCTGCTGCCGCACGAAAGATCATCCGAAAATTATTGATATTAATACGGATATCACGCATATCCTCTCCCCAAATCCAGCTTTTCAAGCATAAGCCAGCCTTTTGCGCTCCGGATTCGGGTTCCCACAAACACTACTGCACCTGTGGATGCTCGCTCTAAGACTAATGCTAAAGGCGATTATGATTTTATCAAGCATTACCTCGCCCAATTAGAACTAACAAGCGATAGTAAATTTAGGGTAGCCTACTACCAAAATCAAAGTGGCGCACCCAGGAATGCCCATTGCAACGTTACGCACCTCTTCAAGCTAATCAATTGCCTCGACAGAAATCGATACAATCCTGACGGCAACACCAGAAGCAAGCACCCCACTGGTTCAAATACACGCCCGCGCGAACACAGAAAATGAAAGGGCAAGATTAACTACATTGCTACCCCTACTTCCTCAAGCATTGTGGATTGAACAAAGGCTGTACTCCATTATTCAAGAGCATATTTCTAATCCCAGAAGAAAGGGTGCGCTCCGACTTGGCATCAATTGATACACGCAAAAATACCCTTTTACCTGATAGCAAATACTATGAGCGGATTTGGTGCGCCAGCTGACCTCGCACTACCGATAATTGCGTCCTATCGCGTGTTCCTGGATAAAGACTATAGTTGGCTGTTACCATTTGATGAATTTGCTTTTATTGTTTTTGCAACATCTATGGGGTAACTACTTCCGCAAATACTTAATAGCACAGAAGACAGCCGGGAATACGGTAGGTGCGCTCGATATGCCGTGACCAGGACGTGTGGGAGCAAATGTATATATCCGCACAAAGCTACTTAAACAAACACTTAATGAAAATGATGAAATCGAGTAAGCGTGAAGAATTAACACTGACTTCTGGGTGACGACTCGACACTTATTCTGCGTCGATTTTACTTGATGCCTAAAAGATCTCAAATGGGTTCTATAGATTAAAACCTCGGTAATACCGTACCCGTACCCGCGTCTTTCTTCACACGGACATAAAGCTTCGTAGTATCAGTTTTACTATGTCCCAACTGGCTTTGCACCTCAAAAACATTTTTATGCTCGACTGCCCTCGACGCATGAGAATGCCGCAACCAGTGACACGAAAACTTCACCTTCGCAACCTCAGATATATCTTGAATCAATTGCTTAATCGCCCGAACGCTTAACGGCAACCCCCGCTTCTTAGGATTCGGCGACACATTGGGAAACACCGGCGCACTGTCAGGAGCCATCCCTCGGTACTTCTTAAACAGCGATGATGTTTCGTGATCCAACCCAATCTCCCGATACTTCCCACCTTTCCCCCGAAACTTAATGGTGTAATACCCCCAGTGCCTATCATCCGGCACTGGGTCAAATTGCCATTTCAAATCGCGCCAATACAAACCCGGATAATCCTCCCTCGGTAACCTTGGTATCTCCCCCGGAACCGTCACCCGACCAACTTCCCCAACCCGCATCCCGCTATAAAAAAGCAGACAAAAAACTAACCAATGCTTTCCTCCCAATTGTTTGGCAGCCGAAGCCAAAGAAGCCATCTCCCAATCTTCCAGATACCGCTGCGGTGTAGCACTTGGACGGAATAGAATTTTACCGCAACTCTCTCTGTGGGAACACGCCCCGTACCCTCTACTAGTAGTGTGAATGCACCAATTCCACCAGTAGTAGGTCATCGCTGGTTTTAAGTCTTTGGACACAACATTCTTGCATGTAATTCATCAATTGAATTGCGATGCCTGCGGCGGGCGAGTACGCCATCGCCTCAAATGGACGCTCCAAAATGATAGTGTCAAGGTAATTATCTTTTCGGGATGACACGCTCACTCAGTCGCGGACAGTCCAGATTTACCTAGACATTACCTAGATATGAGCAATACAGGGAGAACTTTGAAGCGATCGCATCTTTCAATTGTGACAATGACGATGTGGGAGCAGTTTATCGCCCGTTGCAACTCTTTTGGCACGACGGCAACAGCCACGCTCACCCAATTTATCGAACTCTACCTAGATGATTCCCTAGATGACCTTGATGCAATTGGTGGTAATGATTTAGATAAACGCCTGGACTCTAGGATAAAGGTAAGTGTTGAGGAGTACTTGGACAAGTATTTTGAGCGCCGTGTGGACAAGTACTTGGCTGCTAGTAACAATAGTAGCGCCAACCCTACTTACCAAACGATATTAGCTATTTGCGAACGACTTGATCAGATCGAGTCACAGTTGTTAGGTGAATCTAATAGCAACGAAACTGGAGCAATCCATAATCTCGCCGATTTAGAACAAAAAATTTCGGGGATAACAGCCCGAATGACACAGTTTACCGAGGCGATTATTAAAATTCAAAATCATCTCAATAACCAACCGAGGCGGCAGAAGAAATCGTACTACAACAATTCATCCTATCAAGGCCATACTCCCCGAATCCAACCATTGACGGAAGAAGGTTTAGCTTCCAGACTTGGTGTAAGTGTAGAAACTATACGTGAGCAGCTTCAGAAGCTGCACCCACCGCTTTTTGTGGCATGGTGCAAGGGGAAGGATAAATCGGGTATGGGGTGGGAATTTAACGAAAATACGGGATCATATCATCCGGTAAGTTAGTATTTTTATTAATTTTAAATACGCCTACACACTTGTTGATTTTTGGCATTCGGCAGGGGAGACGATAGCGATCGCCCCTGGCGCGACGACTGCGAGAACTGCTGCTACAATCCAAGCAATCATCGTTGGCACGCGGCTCCACATTGATCATGTTGCGTTCTCGCGCAAACCTGAATTGGTGGCACAGTTGGACTTCTGGTTGATAAAGTCCTGTGAACATCATCATAAAATCGTTCACGGCTTGGTCGGCAGAATGAACATTGAGTGTAATGACGCTGGGTTGAGCGATATCTTCATCCTCAACATACCGCTGAGTTCGACGCTCCTCCTCACTCAATGCTTCTTGTTGTAACCTACCAGCGGGAATCAATTCATGGCAGTGCAGGCAACCACCATAAGCATAAGGAAGTACGGGTCGAGTAGCAGTAAAAATATCTCCAACTTGCCTTGTTTGCTTATCAACAGGAACCTTAGCACCAATCTGAATCCCTGGAATCAGGTACTGATGCACCAGCGCGTTGAAAACTAGACGGCTTTGCATCGAGTCTGCTGCCAAGAACAAGAAATCGGCATCTACCAGTAACTTTGCGTTGGCGTAGCCCGTCGTAGACATCGCTTCATCGACGATATTTCCCACAACCGCATCATAGCGGATGGAGAGATTAGCTTGTTTGGCAACCCGGCGGGCGACATGGACTTTATAAGCAGCCAATCGCTTGCCGAGTTTTTGCAACCACGGAATCGGCTGTTTGGTTAACCAAGTCATTGCATCCCAAGGATTTGTGCCAACAATTCGCGGTCGATTAGTTAATTCAACGCGGTCAAAGTCGATGGCGACGATATGTCCAACTCCCAAGTGGGACAACCATTCATTGATCAACGAACCTCCGCCGCCAAGTCCAATGATTCCCACCTTTAAATTAGCGAAAATTTCTTGTCCGACATCGCCAAACAAGCGTGCGTGGCGGTCGTACATGGGATTGGCGGCACACAGTCGGGGTTGGGGCGCAGGATAAAGTCGCCGGATATGCGAACCGATGACGGTCATGTGGTCGAGTTGAAAGCGACCAGAGGGAGTCCAGATATCCCCTGCTACGGCGTTTTTGGCAAATACTAGCGCCCCCACTGGGCCGCCACGAGTAATATCGAGCAGCGCCGGATACCCTCGTTCGTGAGATGCCATATCATCAGCAGAGAAACAAACTTCGTCTCTACCACCATGACAATGTACGGCGAAGTAGCAGAGGTTATGTTCTGCACAGTAACCCGATATCTCAGCTACAAACTTTGCAGTCAAAGCACGGTAGCCGCGAGTGCCAGGTACATAGTCAATCCTGTCTTGCGCTAGAAAAACTTCACGCGCCAGCAGGCGGATACCGCGAGGGGTTTCTACAATACCTGCTGCAATCACCGCGCCATGTTCATCACCATCGCCAGGAAAAAGATGGCGATCAAGCTTTTGATAAAGTGGCCGATCAATTCTGAATTCAATAGATTTGTTCATCGGCTTCTCAACCACGTAAGAACCTTAGTTAATTTGGTTGCAGCCGTGTCAATAGCTGGATTCAATCGATTGGAACGCCTCGATACTTGGATTGCAGGCTGATTTCGCCAATTAGCTGAGGAGAACCCATCACCTTGAACTAAGCCATCAACCCGACGCAACCCTGGATCTATATAGTGCGGGTAGACATCTGCATAGGGATACTGAAAGGAAATTGCAAAGCCTACCCAACTGCTGGAAGGCACATACTGTTCACCAATCAGTAGTTTATGGACAATGACGTTTGCGCCACCCTGCGCTTCAGCTTCCACTTCGACGGAATGTCCTGGAAAGGCTTGCTGAATTTCTGCGATCGCTTGTTCAATTTCAGGTGTCATTGGTATCCCCTCCCTATGAGTTGTCATCGGGTGCAGTGGCGCGGAACTTTTGCCCCTCGTGCAGGGTAACGGTTTCGCAGTCTCCAATTTGCTTGAGGGGAGAATTGCCTTTGACCTCAAACAGTACAAAATCTTCCTGAATCGCTACGCCTTGTTTGATGGCAGTTTGCTTGATTTCCAAGCCCGTAGCCTTATGAAGGAGAAGGTTACAGGGCGTTCGTTGACGTTGACAGTAATTGTTTTTGGCTTTTTCGCCAATAGTTCTGCATTTTGCGTAGATTCAATCTGCATATAAGACTCCTTGTAAATTTCATCTTGTGGTTTTGGAATGGGAGCATTGGGGAGTAGCAGATTTTGCACTCCCTAAAAACAAGTGGTTCGGAAAACAGACTATTTAGAGCCTTTGTGCTTGGTAGGGTCAACTAGTTTGTAACGTTGACCGACTTGTGGAGTCGGAGGTAGAGGTTCACCTTTTGTTATAGTTCGTTCCTCTCCCATTCCACCACCACGCGGCCCAGTAATCTCGTATTGACCTGAACGTTGTGCGATTTCGCCTGGTTTTTTCAGTTCATAAGCCATCATTTTTGTTTGAATATCGAACATTATCTGGATACAAGCTAGCACAGTGTTCATAAAACTAACAAGAGGAAGAGTAATTTTATTGCAAAATCGGGCTAAGATTAGGTTATCTGTTCGATTATCAAACAAAAATTAGGTTCCAAGGAGAATGAATTACGCAGAACTAGGTCGCCGAATTCGCTTTGCCAGGGAAGAGGCAATGCTTTCTCAAGATGCTGTGGCACAGCATCTTGAACTGCCGCGTTCTGCTGTGTCTTTGATTGAGAGTGGCAAACGCAAGGTAGACAGTCTGGAACTCGAACGGTTTTCCCGTTTAGTTGGCAAGAGTATTCTGTTTTTTTTTGATGAAGAGTCTAGAGCAATAGAGGTTAGTAATTTTGAGGAGGATGACCCAACTCAAATTCTTTTCAGTGCCAACCAAGTTGTTGACATATCGCCTGATAAAAAGCAAATTGAGCGGTTTCGTCAGTTTCACCGCAACTTTGGGGATTTAGCTCGAAAGTTGAACCGTATGAGTGAACCTTACTCAAGTGAGCCTTTATACAACGTATTTAAGCCTACTCTAGCAGCAGCCAAGTGGATGGCAGCACAAGAACGTGCCCGATTGGGGATTCCAATTTCTAGCCCGATTAGGAATATGTGGGACGTTTTGGAGAACGAAGGTGTCAGGGTAATGGCATGGAATCTGGTAACGCCCAAATTAGGAGGATGTTTCATTTTTTCACCTTTCCTTGGTTCCTTCATTTTGGTGAAAAGAAACCTTGGAGATTATTCAGCTAATATGCTTAATTTTGTGCTGGCACATGAATATTGCCATCACTTAATTCATCGTCAGCAAAAAGGCATTACCTGCGACCCCAGTGGAAATTATCGCCGACCGGAAGAATACTTTGCTCAATGGTTTGCTGCTAATTTATTAATGCCTGAAGAAGCAATAGTTCCACGATTGACTTTTTATTTAGAAAAGTCAGATGGAGATATTAACGCCGAAATCGTTATGCACTTGGCGTTAGATTTTGGGGTTAGCTATAAAGCTATGCTTTACCGTATGGGGGATAAAAGAATTGGCTTAATTGAGAAAAATGTCTTGCCAAAATTATCTAAAGAAAAGCCAAAACAACTGCTTGCTAAAATTGGTCGTTCTGTTCCTCGCTTGGAGAAATTTAGTCAATTTCCTAATGAGTATAGAGAGATGGTCTTTGATGCGTATCGTTCCGGTTATTTAAGCTTGAGTAAGTTGGCAGAACTGTTAGAAATCACTTTAGAAGAGGCAAAAAATGAATTACATTCTAGAGATATTTCTATTAATTTGGGTATCAATTCTGAGTTAGAACTTTTAAGCGATATTGAGAACGCTTAACTATTTGGTGTGAAGATTGAACGGAAAAAATAGTGAAGTCAAAAAGTACAGAACCAGAGGCATCGCCAATAATTTTTGATAACACTGTACTGAGTAATTTTGCTCTTTCACAGGTTTTCTATGTCCTCCAAAGGCTCTACGCTGGTAGAGCCTTTGTTGGTAAGGCTGTCCAACGCGAAATCCAAGCAGGAATTAACAGCGCTTCTACATCTGCTCGTTTGCAAAATCGAACGAAACTAGAAGAGATTAATCAGGCTTTAGATGATGGTTGGCTGCAAACACCTCCAGATGATGTTAACCCCAATGATGATGCTATCGAGTTACGACTAACCAGAGAGTACAGTCAACGCTTTGGTGCGGGGGAGTCAGAAGCGATGGCTATAGCCCGTAACCGTAATTGGGTTTTTGCTTCCGATGATGGCCCAGCCAGAAATTTTGCCAAAGAACGGGGGATTCGCTTAACAGGGACTTTGGGTATTCTCATTAAGGCGGTTAAAAACAAAATTCTCTGTTTGTCTCTTGCTGATGCTATTCACGCACAGATGATTGATGAAGGTTATCGTTCTCCTTTGTCCTACGAAAATGGCATTTCTAGCTATCTCAATCCATATTGAAATTGATGATGGGAAATATGATCCAGATACGACAGCTACCATTAGCAGAGGTGTTGGTAAATGTCCTAATTGTGGAAATGTTATTGATAATGAATATATTTCTTCGCTAAGTACAGCTTTGCATAAGTTCGTAGCGAATTGACAGAGGAAAACTTTTGGCGGTAGGGTGAGCATGAATTAACATCCCTCAACCATTCAGGATTATGATTGGTCGGCAAAAAACTTACAAACAGACTGAGTTACCCTTGAATAATGGACAACTGAGTTTAAACCTAGATTTTGGGGGTTAATAACTGCTTATGTTCAACTACAATCCTTTAGAGTGCCTACCTTCATCGGCAGAATTACCAGATTCAGATGATACCCCTGTGGATAACGAACTACAAATATTAATTCCCAACTTATTGTTAGCCATCTTAGCCGCTATTTGGCAAAACCGCGATGACTGGTTTTTTGGCATTAACATGGGAGTTTACTATACACCCAATAAAGGAGCCATAGTTCCTGATGGTTTCTTGAGTTTGGGTGTTGAACGTTTTGTGGGAGAAAATGGACGTTCTAGTTATGTTTTGTGGGAAGAAGAGGGTATTCCACCAATTTTAGCTTTAGAAGTTGTTTCTCAAACTTACAATGGCGAATATGAACAGAAAAAAATTGATTATGCAGAATTAGGCATTTTGTATTATGTCATTTATGCACCAACACGGCTACGTCGTAAGCGTCAACGTTTAGAAGTTTATCGCTTAATTAATGGTGAATACATTTTACAACCAGGGGATAAAATTTGGATGCCCGAAATTGGTTTAGGTATTGGACGGGAACAGGGTACTTATCAAGGACGAACAAGAGAATGGCTGTTTTGGTATGACGAAAATGGTAACAGATACCAAACCCCAGAAGAACAATTGCAAAATTTATTAGCCAGATTACAACAGCAAGGAATTGACCCAAATACACTTTAATTTTGTTGACAGTTGACGGTTGACGGTTGACGGTTGACGGTGAACAGTCAACTCGCTACCGCGAGAAGCAAGCTACAGTGAACACTTAACTATTATTTAGGAAATATAGGAGTAAATAGCAAATGAGAATTAGAGGAGTTAAACGTGGTCAAACTATAGACTTATTAGAACAAATCAACGAGATTCCTGATGGTCAAGAAATTATTGTTGATTTAAAGATTAGTGTTTCAATTGAACAAACAAAACAGTCCTTAACAGATTCAGAGAGATTAGCAAGACTCAACAAATTATTCGGTGTGTGGAAAGACCAACCTGAATTAATAGAAATCTTTGAATAAATAGAAGAACATAATTATTGATTATTAAAAATTTGGTAAACCGCCAACGACAAAAGCTACTAAATTTGGTAAATTCTTCTGGTCTTTTAGCTAAAATTAGATAAGAGTTAAGTGAAAAATGTTGTACTTATAGTAGAAATACTAACAAAATTAAAAGCTTATGACAGCAAGCAATATTAGGCAGCAAATTTTAGAGCATATTGAAACGTTACCCCCAGAACAGGTAAAAAGCCTCCTGTTAACATGGCTGACTAGTTCATCCGGGGATTTAGAAGATTTTGAGCAGTTACTGACAAATCAACCTACTCAAACCGCAGAAGAATCATTTGAGTACGGTGAAATAGACGCAGCATTAAATTTTCAACCTATTACTGAAGCCCAAATGATTCAGCAGAGCCAATCTGCTCTCGAAGCGTACCGTCGCACAGGTTCAGGAGTTAAGCATGACCGTGTGCGCGAATGGGCAGACAGTTTAGGAACTGATACTGAACGCCCATGTCCCAGATAGTTTGGACACAAAGTGCAATTGACGACTTAAATCGTCATTACGATTTTATAAAACTTAATAATGCTGATGCAGCTTCCCGTGCAGTACAAGCAATTGTCTCTTCAGGCGAGAGTTTACAGCAGAATCCTCGTCGAGGCACGATTGTAGATGAAATAGCAGGATTACGAAAACTTTTAGTTTCTTTTGGTAAATACGGTTTTATAATTCACTACGTTATTCTTGAGGATGATGTTGTTATTTTACGCATTTATCACGGGCGAGAGAATCGACCGAGTTAGTCTTAATTTTGAAAGGATATAAACAACCGCATAATATGCCGAAAATTTTACGTGAATATCCTTACAAAATTAGCTACACCAGCAACACTCACAATACAATTGCCGACTTTTATATTCCTGCTTTGAACCAGTAGACCCCCAGGAAATTCAATATCTCGAAGAATTATTACGCCAGTTTGAAAACACTGGGGAAGATACCAAGCTTTCTCGCTTTATTCAGATTTTACGCCAATAATTAACCGACCGAGAAAGTGCGATCGTTTTCACTCAGTACACTGACACGATGGACTATCTACGGGATACATTGAAGGAGTTGTACGGTAGCCAAGTAGCGCGGATTTCTCAGGTCGTGGTGGGGAACTGTACCAGAATGGGGAGTGGTGTCTAGTTCCCAAGGAAGAAATTAAACGCCGATTTCGCCAAGATGAAATCAAAATTCTCCTTTGTACTGAGTCTGCTTCCGAGGGTCTGAATTTACAAAATTGCGGTGTGTTGATTAATTATGATATGCCTTGGAACCCGATGCGGGTCGAACAGCGTATTGGGAGAATTGACCGCATTGGACAAAAATAGCCGACTGTGCAAATTCACAATTTTTACTATGACGGCACTGTAGAAGCGAAAGTTTATAGAAAATTGCGCGATCGCATTAATGCCTTTGCCACTGTTGTTGGTAATCTTCAGCCTATTCTAGCCCAAGTCCCTACCTTTATTGAACGGGCTGTTATGAGTGCTGATCCAGAAGAAGAGGATGTTTTAATGTCTGAATTCGATTCTGTGTTAGATAGCCCACCACCTCGTCTAGCAATTGAGGAAATGGTGAGCCAGCGCGTTGCGGAGGTCACGAACGTTGTAGCGACTGGCGAACCCGTAAGGGTAGCGATGGACTTAGACGCTGACTTAGCAGAAATTCAAAAACCAATCCCCTCTACTCTTTTTACGCCAGAAGCTATCGAGCAGTTATTCACCGACTCAGCAATTTTAAAAGCCAGTGGTGTGCAGTTGGAGAGAAGTAGTGAGGGTCTTTGGCAATTGAGTTATAAAGGGCAGAATTACATGGTTACTTTTTACCCTAGTGTTTTTGATGAAATGCCTTCACTACGTTTAATGAATTTTGGCGAACCATTGTTTGAAAAAATGCTACAAACCATTAATTTTTGAGCATACAGTTTTAACATTTATATTCCTGGCGTAGTGGGATATGGGGTGGAAATTTAACGAAAATACGGGATTATATCATCCCATAATTTAGTACTTTTACTATTTTCAAATCTTCTCAAAACGAACCGTTCAAAGCTTCATTCTCCCGTGGCATATTGACGTTTTGAGCCTTAAAAATGATTTTAAAAGCAATATCTCTCGCTGACTGCTTCAACACTTGCAGATAAGCAACAGCATCATCACGTCGGCGGAATCTTTTCACAACAATATTTTCTTGATTGGGAACATCACGGACAATACACCACGGTTTTAATTGCTCGGAATAAGTCATATTCTACCCCTTAAAAATGCTGTCAAATAACCATGCTATGTGCTTTTAAATCGCCAAATTTTACCTTAAACGAGGAGGTATACTCAAAGACAGGTCAAATTGATATTGACAATTAGAATTATTCGTGTATTAGATTGATTTGACAGATATATAGCGTTCCGACTGGAATGAAATATTGTGTACTGAGTCTGAAAACCTTGCAGGGCAAAGCTTTTGTTTTAAAAAACTTTTAGTAATCAAAGCAGATTGCTATATGTAGAAGAGAAATGTTATTGAGATCAAGGCGAATGAGTCATACATAGCAATTGCCAAAGTTGTTCGGGAACTTCTTCAAAATGTTCCAGTAAAAAGTCCATGAATGCCAAATGTCGTAAATCATTAGGCTGAGGATAGCGTCTAAGTTTACCTTGCTTAAACCAACCTCTGACCGTAGAATCAGAACGACAGCATATTAAGGCAATTTGTTCATAACTCACATCCCATTTGGCATAAAATTCTTCTGGTTTCATACCAAATTCCCAGTGACTGTAGAGTGAAATTAGATGAATTTCTCTTGCCCCTAAAATCTGGGGATTAGACATTAATACACCTCAAATAGGTAAAAGTTTTAACTCATTTCTTACATCAGGTATTTGTCTGTCACAGAGTTTATAGACACACAAATAAACCCCAATTAAGCGGGTTTTAAACTCTGGATTTACTCTTAATCTGCGTAAGCAGATATAGTTAAAATAGTTCCGTTATTTATAATGGCTAGAATACCGATTCAGGAATAGTCATAAATAGTAGATAGCGTGCAATACGGTTGGGTTAAGCCTTTTTTCTCCCCCTGCTCAAGAACAGCCTGCCCCAACAGATAAATGTCCTTAACTAAACGGTATTAGGATAGGGCGGGGATAGGGCTTCGGATCAAAAACCAAACGCCCTCTAACCACATTTTGCACGAGCTATACGGTGAGGAGGGCAATTGAGTTTTTGACAAATCTTCTCAGAATAGCTTGACCGCAAATCCAACTTCAGTCGGACTCGGCAAGTTGGGGTAGTTCACCAGCTATTTGATGTTTTAATATCTATGACAACTGGAATAGGGCTAAGAAACTTTTGGGCAGCAGCAACCATACAATTGTGTAATATATAGCTAACTTGGTCAACTTCAGTCTCTGGACATTCCAGTACAATTTCATCATGTCTTACACAGATGAGTTTTGTTCTGAAATTAGCTAAGGTCGTTGAAAGTTTTACCATAGCTAATTTGTTGATGTCGGCATTTAAACCTTGTACTGGATGGTTAAATAGCTCTGATAGTCGGGGCTTGTTTACCCATCTCCGTCGTCTATTTGCTAGTGTACGACTTTCCTTAATGCCTTGGATGTATTTACGTTTGATGTTTTCATGCCACCTAGCTATTCCAGGATAAGCTTCAAAGAATCGTTGACTGAAAGCTTTTGCTTGTTCTAATGTCATTGCTACTCCATATTTTACTTGGGCGTAAATTTGGAGTTTGGCAGCACCCATACCGAAAATCAATCCAAAGTTTATTGCTTTTGCTAGTCTGCGGTCTTCTTCAGTCACTTCATTGATATGTTTTCCAGTTACTAGAGATGCTGTTAATCGATGTAAGTCAGCCCCCTGGCGATAGACTTGGCACATCTTTGTATCACCACTAAGCCGAGCCATAATTCGTAGTTCTATTTGGGAGTAATCGGCTTTGATAATTTTATAGCCGGGGGCAGCAATGAAGCAGCTACGAGCTGCTTCATCACGGGGAATATTTTGTAGAGGTGGTTTGCGGCAAGAAAATCTACCGGATTTTGCTCCTAATTGATAATAGTTGGGATGAATTCTCCCAGTTTTGGGGTGGATATGCTGGGGTAGCTTCTCGGTAAAAGTGCCGATAATTTTGGATAAACGGCGGTAATCTAGCAATGCTTGAATTATGGGATACTGTGCAGCTAAAGAAACTAATTTACTTTGATTAGTTGAGTTGATTTTGATACCAATAGCTTGTAGAGCAGCCAAAACTTGCTGAGGTGAATTCGGGTTTATTGTATCTGTCAGTTCTGGTAGCAATGACATCTGAGAGCTAGCAATACGGACTTGCTTGAGTTGGTTTAAAGCATCTGTTTTTTCAGCTTCTAGTTTTGCACCCAGTATCTGCCATCGGGACAAGTCAAATAGCATCCCGTTAAGTTCCATTTGAGCTACAACAGGCATACACTGAAATTCCAGTCGGGCAATTTTGAGTAACTTTGCCTGCTTTAACTTGTTGAGGAGAATTTGGTAAAGGTCAAGTAATATGGCAGCATCTACGGCAGCATAGTGCAATTGAACCGATTTAAGAGGTTTACACCAATCGCTGATTTGTTGAGTTTTATCTAGTTGAAGGTGTAGTAGCTTTTTAACTATATTTTGTAAGGATGAGCTTGTTTTTAATCCTGCGGTTAGAACTTTATAAGCAAGTTGGGTATCAAAGAATTGACTCTTTGGTTGAAGTCCTGCGAGTGTGAGAAATTGCCAGTCGAACTTGGCATTATGTGCAATTTTGATAGCAGAGTTACAGAGTAGTTTTTTGAGCAGTTGGCGATCGCTTTTAGGAATAGCTGGTAAATCAATTAGCAGTACTGGATGGTTTGGTGCAGCTATTTGAATCAGTCTAATAGAATCAGTTAGAGGGTCAAGTCCTGTTGTTTCACAATCTATGGCTAAAACTTCTGCCTGAAACAGACCTTGGAGAGCAGAATTAAGAGTTGAAAGATTAGAAACAATAGTATATTTTCGGGTATAAATACTGGTATTTTTTGTATTTATTAAGCCTGCATTCATAATAAATTAAATTTTAATTTCTCACCGAGAAGCGATAGCTTGTATATCTAGCAACTTTAAAAGATTTAGTTTTATACAAAGATTTTAAAAACTATTAAAGAGAGGTAAAAAAGATCGATATTCCTCTCTTTCTATGATTAACTGACTTTACGCTTACCTGTTTTTGCAATGCTAGAATGCTGAATATTCTCTTGAGCAGATGTAAAAGCAGTAGGAGCCAATTCTCTAATAATGGGTGCGACAATTTCTGGTGCCAGTTCTAAACGATGCTTAATCTGTGCTTGCAACCAGGCTAAAGGAACACATTTATTGTTGACTTTTTGTTTGATAATTAAGTCAGGATTGGATTTTGAAGCTTTTTTTATGGCAGTGGCAATTTTTCTGGCTGTCCGTAAATCAATTTTGTCTACATCAATGCTAACAAAATTGTCTGGTTGAGGTTCTGGTTTTGATGTAATACGGTTAGTTGATTGATTTTGATTTTCCAACTTGAGAGGTTTATTAAGATTAATAGATTCTAGGTGTGATTGTTCATCTGTTGTGTTGTTGGGATAGTATTCGATGTTGAGTGTAAATTTCTGCCACAGATGGACTATTCCCACAACGAAATCAACGAGTATCACAATGGCATATAAGGCTGTAATTCCAATGATGAGATGATTTAAAACTTCTTGAATTTCTTGAGTATTCATGATGACTAACTTGAAAATTTATGTTCATAATTAAAGAAGCGATCGCTTCCATTTAAGGCACATAAGCGTAAATAAATCTCCAGCCCTTCTCTTTTCTTCTGAGGCTGCGCCAACGCTTAGGGCGCAGCCTCTCGAAGAGAAGCTATGCCGCAGGCTTTACGAGACGCTGTTCGCGTTCGGGTTCATCAGTACGAATAGACGGAAACCGAATAAAGAGCCGACGCTCAACACCGTCACGCAAGCGATCCTGGCAACACAACGAGTAATTCCTTAATACGGCTGGAGATTTATTTTTATGGTTCCCTCTAACAGAAAAATCCTCAGATAAAAATTTGAATAGACTGAGGAGAAGAGTGAAAATTTAGAACAAGCTAATTTGCACAGTTGAATTTGATGAAGGTTTAGGAGTTGGAGTGCTTTGGGTTGAGTCTAGGTTAGACTTGGCATTGACATGACGCTTACCGTTTGACAGAACCTACTAAAATCTACTAATGTAGAAATATGAGGTAGTTCTTGTCTTTATAAAGGCAGAACCTTTAATGGTGCAACGGCTGCACTCGCTATCCCTTCTGCTGTATAAGCATTAGGGAATACTTTTCTCGCAATCTGTAAAGACCCATTAACATCTGCATTAATCTTAGTTCCAAAGCTAGATTGAAACAAGCCTCTTTTAACACGCTTACCTAAATAGGTTTCTTGTTTACAAGGTGTTTCTAAATCGAGTGCAGATGTTTTGCTAGTGTAAGATTCCTCCGTCACAACAACCTTAATTCCTGCTAATTGACATTTATAAGTAATCTGGTCAATTAATCTTGCATGGGGAATTTGTGTAAATGACTGATTATTACGTTTACCAATGTTGATGTTCTGTTTCCAATTATCGTTCTTACCAATAATTAAAGTTCCAATGTCACAAGCTTTGAGTAAGTTGACAATTGTCCTACTTGTATTGTGTAGATAGTTGTCAACATAATTATTTCTGTAAGCAGTAAGAGATTGAATCCGCTTACTTGACTTACATTTTTCACCTAATTGTGTTTGTAACTTAGCTTTGGTTTTATTGTAGAATTGGTTAACCGATTTAAGTGGTCGTCCATTAATCAACAGAGGTTTGAAACCTGGTTGATTTGAAGTTAACGCTACTAAATTTGTTAAACCCAGGTCAATTCCAGCCAGATATTGACTACTAGATTGTTCTGACTCCTGCTTTTTAAAGACAATCTCTACAACGTAACAAGTAGGACGAGGTATTAATCTCACTTCCACAATGTCATCTACTTTAGTAGGAATCTTAATGTCACTCATGGATAAGTGACAGATACCTTTCTTAAGTTCAGCTTTATATACTGACTCATGGTAGTAGATAACTGCATTACGTCCTTTGATTTTATCTTTATACCCTGGTATTCTAGGTTCACCTAAAAACTTAGAAGAATTTCTTTTCCATTCTTTATGAGCTTCAAAGTAGCCAGTCCAAGTAGAAACTAGACGTTTGATAATCTGTTTACTAACTTTAGTAGGTAATGCACGGTAGTCAACTGAATTTTTAATCAAATGATACAGGTCAGTCAGACTGCATTTCTTAGCTGTAGTAAAGAAGTGTTGACGACAAATGTAATTAGCTGCGTTGTAAAGATTTTTAGAGAGAAAAGATAACTTGTCTATTTCCTTCCAATGAGGGTGAGATTGCTTAATAATGTGTCTTTCAACTAAAATCATTTCTTCTTCCTTCGTTTGGCTGAACGATTACCATTACTGATTTTTACCATTATTTATGGTGGAATCAAATTCATTTGCTCCATTTGTCATCTCGATATGAGCGCATCACCAAAAATAGCCAATCGGCTAAAAAATTAATGTCCAATAGGTGAAGGCTGATATTAGAGAAATCTTTTTATGCTGGCATTGATACAGGTTTTTCAGGTAATGTCAATGAATAATGAACCTACAATTAACCTTCATATTGATAATGACCACAGTAGTAATTATCAGTCTGGCAGTGGCTATCAATCTTTATGTTACGGTGTTGAGCAATCAAGTTCTGGAGATAGTAGTAATCCCTGGCAAGCAGACCAATTTAGGGATGGTTATCAAGAGAATATTTTTGAAATCAATCTTGGGGTTTCACAAACAATAGACAAAAATGGACAGCCTTGTTTACTAGATCCTCAATACCCCACGACATTTTCGGATGTTCGCGCTTGCGTCTCCGAAGGAGAAGGCTGTCCATTTTTGTCCAGGTTTAGCCCAAGGGATACACCTTACACTGAATCGGCTGGCAATCCCAATCCTCAATTACCAGGATATGGCTCTGGTTCAGGTTACAAGTCTAAGAAAAGTCAACAGTCAGCAGAAGAGGAGCTAGAGTTATAAGTCATATTTTCACTCTCTTCCTACACCCCATAAGTAACAAAAAATTGGTTTATATTCAATAAATTACTTTGCTTATTGGGGTGTGGTTGCTGTCATTTCTAAAGCTGGAATTATGAACATCACAAAAGCATGGATATTTCTTCTGGTTGTCATTACTTGTATTATTTATAATATCGCCGCCCAAGCTACAATCAATACAATTGGTGATGGCAATTTACCGACTCGAATTGTAGAAGTTGCAAATCCTCAGTCTCGACTACCTGCTACTAAAGTTTTGCTCCCAGACTGGAGCCGCATTTCTCTGGGCCAGCTACCAGGTATCAGTCAATCCGGTGCAATTGATGGCAGTGCCTACAGTCAAACACTGGGTTATGACCTGAGTCGCACTTGGAATGTGGGTATGACTCCTGACCAATATTTGAAGTTAGGAGATATCAGTGAAGCATTACAGGCAGAGGAGTTTTCTTTGCAGGCGATCGCTCTACGCACAGTACCAGAGGCTAACACAGACATTAACAGTATAGATTTAAACAAAATTGCCTTGAGTGAATTTCCCCTGATTGGGGAGCAGACATTGAGCCATTTAGCTCAGGTTGTTCCAGAATTAGCTAAGACACAAGTAAACAATATTACACCTGTTGCAACCTTACTAAAATCTAAGGGAATTGCTGCATCTAATTTAACATTAGCTCAGGTACTAACACAGTATGAAGTTGGGCAAATGAAGTTGGGAGAAATCGACTTGTCAAAGTTTTCTATTTCTTCAATTCCTAACTTAGATGCAGTACAGCTACAACAATTTACAGGTTGGATGAATAGCAATGTTTCGGATATTCCTGGTTTGGGACAAGTACCTTTAGGATTAATGCCTAATCCCATCACTGAAATTGGTAGCTTGGTAATGCGGATTGATGTAGTTTATGGGCCAACAGAAAACCGCCGTAACAATACAATTTCTGGTTCAGACGTGCAAGGGTTTTCTGTGCCTTGTACTGAAAAAAACTGCGCTTACTTAGAACTGGACGATTTGGAGAATACAGGTCGTAGCGATCACCTACGGTGGGCGTTCCGCCATCGCAGTAAGTTAGAAGGTAAACAGTGGATTTCCGGTAAATACCAAGAAGTCGAGGGCGGGCGGGGTATCTTAAAAGCAGTGAATAACGGTCGGGAACCAACAGGAAGGCTACCGTTTGGTAAAGCTTTTAAGGTGGTGGTGATGGAGCCGGATGAAACTACTGATACGGTAGATACGGCTTTGTTCTTTCGGTTCTGTGCTTGGCGAATGGGTTGTACACCTTATTTTATCGGGCCTGTTCCTTTTTTCAGCTACAAGGTTAACTCCCTGATATTTGTAGGCAATTTGAGTGAACAGAGGACAAATACTGCGTCTTTACCAACTGGAGCTACAAGAGAGCCTAAAGCTAATACTACCAACGGTACTGGAGTAAGAGAGAAGATTAATCCATGCGCGTTCAGTAATGGTAGTCGGTCGATAACAGATCAATCACTCTCCGGTATTGATTTGCGATCGCTCTCAAATGCAATTGCGGAAATTGAGAGCGCTGGTAGCGGCGATTACAAAGCCATTGGCATACATACCTGTGCGGATGGGGGTTTAAATTGTGGTCGCGCTCTCGGTCGCTACCAGTTCATGAGTTATAACCCCTACGCAGTGCAATTAATTGCTGCCAAGCCTGGAGGTCAAGAGTTCCTGAGTCAAGTGGAGCAAGGGCATCAACCAACAGAGGCTGAACTATTTGAGTTTTTTCCTCCAGCTGACCAAGATAGGGCATTTATGGCTGATATGGCTAACAAAATTCAAGTAACACAAGAGCAAATCGATCCGGCTACAGGACAGCCATTTACGGGCGATTCTCCTTCCCTTCGGGACACTGCGCGAACGGAGACGCTGCGCGATCGCCTAATTGAACGAGTGGCTCAAAAGCACTTTGGTGGTGATTACAGCAAAGTTGATGGAAATGGCTCAGATGCCCTCGGTCGCCTCAGTCTCAAAGATTACGGCAAAACCGCTTTAGCTAGTTATCGCAACAGTAATAGCGATAATGTAACGCTGACCTGTTCTCTATCACGTAAATTCTAGCTACATCAGCACTGCTAAAAATACTGAAAATGGGAGGTAGAGTATGACAGATTTATCTAAAACCTCTATTACCTCACCCTTGGGAAAAACCTGTCCAAAATTGGTCAGCCTTCGCTTTTTGGCGGCTTACATTCGCTCGTTTTCACCTAATATCTAGGGTGAAGCCGCCAAAAAGCGTGCGAGTTTACGCATTTCTTACGAGTAGATTTTGGATAAGGCTGACCAATTTTGGATAACTTTAATGAAACCCCATAAGATAAAAGAGATATTTGATACTGAGTTGCATTCAAAAATACACTTTGGGCAAACAGGGGAAGGAAAGGGAGTTTATTCTTCCTCCTTTTCTCCTACTCAGACTCAATCACTGAAGACAACTGCGTATGAATTACCAGCACCTTCTATGAGGGTACGCTACTGGATTCATTGGTTTCGCATTGGTTTGGGCATCTTTTTGTTGTTGTCGATTCTCATAAGCTTAGGGGGCTGTAGCTTAAATGCGGCAACCGTTACTTGGAACAAAGCTGTTAATGTTGTGCCTGCTTCAGTAATTGAACAGATGATTGTAGAAAATACAGAGTTGAATGCCAAAGCATCTGCTAAAAATATACTGGCTTGGAGTGTGGAAGGAAAAGACGGTAGGTTCGCGGTTTTCAACTTGAATACGGCTGATGTCTGTGGTGCTTTGGGTTGCTTGTATACTGGTTACTGGCTTAGAAAGGACAAACCGATTACTCAGGTATTCTTGAGTTACTTGAATCCCAATCTGCCACCAGGTAAGCATTTGTTAGAAGTGGGAGAGAACCGAGGTCAGGCATTACCGTGCATTAAGGTACTGCAAACCGAGCAAGAGCAGCTACGTCAATTGAATTTTTGTTTCAATGGCACTGGCTATCAACTTGCTGATAGTCAGCTTTTCACTAATAGTAAAAATTCCCAAAGTTGATAACTCGAAATCTAAAAGAAAACTCTGCCATAGTCTTCTTGGCTACGGCAGGGTATTTTTATCTAAAACCTCTAGAAAATTCCCATTAAATCGGTATCTAGGTCAGTGGTGGATGAAGAGTGCTGAGTGCTGTACATGGATAGCGGGGCGTTTAGCCCGTGCTGAGTGTGGTTAGTTTACCAGCACAGACGCTATAGTTGCATTGGACTATTCCTCATCATCCAGTTCATCGTCTTCCTCCTCAAAATCATCATCGTCTAACTCAGCTTCCAAATCGTCGGTTTCATCGAGGAAGTCATCATCATCAATAAGTTGAATTTTGCGAGGTGGCTTGGTCGCTGCTTTGGATTTACGAATGTTTTGAGCTTTGTTCCTATTTTTATTTGGTGGCAATACTTCCACGTCTACAGATACCGATTCTCCCGGTAAAGCGGGTAGGGATTGAGGTTCATTAAAACCAGCAATCGCATCATGCTGTTGCCAAATTAGGGCTTTAGCTGTGGTTTTACCTAAATACAGTTGCGGGAAATTTTCAACTGTGGGTTTAGTGTAGGCTACAGTTTTACAACAGTTATGTTTATTCTTACCTTCACCTTCTTTAATTGCTCTAAACTCAATTTCTAGCACACCTAAACTCCGCCATTTATCACTTTTACCACTAAATGGCACTTGAAAATAATCAGCAAAGATTTTCTCTAATGAACGATAAAATTCTTCACGCACTGATTTAAAACTCCAAAGAGCTACATTTTTGAACCGGACAACAACAGGAGTAGTATGTAATGGTTGATTCTTGTCATCAAGAAACATGATTGCGTGTTCAGAACACACATCCATTGTTTTCTTATCAAGACTATGCCTGTAATCCTCATAAAGCCCAACAAATGAACCACCTACTTCTTCAACATCTGATTTATAGCGGATATATTCTGGTGCAAAAGCTAAAACCAGTAACCGACCTTCAGTAATTAATAGTCCGGTAACATCTTCAGTCAAAGTGACAGTAGTTAGATCATCTTCTCCAGGTATTTCAATCCAACCAGCTTTTTCTAACTGGTCTTCTGGAATCAAAAGTCCAGCAGGTTTATCGTTAACGACAATACCATAGGGAAGAATTGGTTTGCGAACTTGGTTATAATTATCATTGAAGAGTTCTGGGTCTATTTCAAATTCTGTTTCTTCAAAGTCATAATCATCAGTTTCAGTTGCTCTGGCTTTGGTAGTTTTAGGTTTGGCAGCAGCAGCAGTTTGACTGGTAGATTGATGGGGGTGTTTAGAGTTGTTTGTAACTTTTGATTTAACCATTGGACTGCATAAATATGATTGTCCAAGGTATGAGGCGTTAGCCTCAAAATTTAGTTAATTGCTTTGCATAAAATCGTAGCGGTTTTAAATGCAGAGAAACACAGAGTCTTTCGGAATTTTATTCGTTGCAGACTTATAAAATCTAAATCGCTCCTATTTGCTGTCTTGCCCACGCACGAAATGCTTTCATTGTCGCATTTCTGCCATTGGTTTTACTCAGCATCAAATATTCGGGAATCACTTGGTGAATTGGGAGATTGGGAAAAATAGAACTGGTATTTGATTCTACATATTTACCATCGAACAGCACGTTTATTTCCAACTTGCTTCCATTCCATCGCCACAGTTCTGGTACTCTCAAAGCTTGATAATTATTGAAACGAGTGCGGGAGGTAATATCAATTTCAATAGCCAAATCTGGAGGCGGGTCAGTTTCTAAATTGATTTTATCTTTGCCCCTAATTCTAGCTTCATTTTGGATATAAAAACAATCATCGGGTTCTACCCCAGCATCCATACTTTCTTTATCAAAAGTCGTAGAACCCAAACTCCAAAATTCCATATCGAGTTCTTCTAATAAAACTTTTACCAAGTCCCCAATAATAACTTTAGCTACTTCATGCTCTGGTAATGGAGCCATTATTTCCAGCACCCCTTGACTGTAACCTATCCTAGAACTGCGATTGTCTCCCAATTCTGCCAAAATCCGTTTGTATGCCGACCAGGAGATATCTTTAATCAATAACTGATGACCTGCTCTAACAATTAGTTGGTTGAGTTCAAGTAACATACCAAACTTTCTCCTCTTTATTCAAACTCAGGCAGAAAAAACATTTAAAAAGCTTCTCTTACCTCTCTAAAAAAATGTCCATAAGGTCAATTACGTAGTTTTGACTTGGTAGCTAAAATTTCTGTTAAATCCATACTTAACGGCTATGAACCTTTACCAGAAAAATCTCCCACACAACCAGATCACTGCTAACTCTACATTTATTGAGGTGTCATCCTTCCAAACACAAGAGGCTAGCATTGACTTTGGCAAGTTGTTTCAACAGTATAACAATCCCCAAGGTTGGATGATGATAGGTGGAATGCTCTTCGTTTTACTGTTGTTGCAAATCAGTGGTACTGGTAAGGGAAAAATCACCACTGGTAAAGTCTCCGGTATCAGCGAGAAACTAGCAGCAACTAACCTAGCACTTAAGCAAATCAAGGAGCATAAACACAATAAAGTTACCTTGTGGTCTGGAACTCCTCGCTATTGGGTAAAAGGTAAGTGGCGATCGCTAATTACTAATCTACAAATTATACTTGGTGCAGCACCTACAGTTTGGTTTCCCAATGCCGAAAGGGGAACACTGGTAATAGGTGCACCTGGGTCAGGTAAAACCTATTCTACCATAGACCGGATGCTGGAAAGTGCGATGCAGCAAGGTTTTCCGATTTTACTCTACGACAAGAAGGGCGACCAACTACGACTCCATGCACCTCTAGCTGCCCGTTATGGCTATAAAGTACGAGTGTTTGCCCCCGGTGAACCCTTTAGCGGTGTGATTAATCCTTTAGATTATATGCGTGATGCACGCGATGGGGTAATGGCAGGGGAAATTGGACAAGTGATTAACCGCAATGCTTCCAGTGGTGGTAAAAGTGATGAGTTCTTTGCTAAAGCTGGAGACTTGTTAGCTAAAGCACTTTTACAGTTAGTCAAGGGTTCTCCTTACCCAGATATGGCAATGCTGTATGCAGTGCTGCGGTTGCCAAAACTGGTGCAACGTCTTGACCATGCAGTACAGTCAAAAAGGTTAGATGAATGGGTCGCGACTTCGTTTATTCAATTTTTGAGTGCTAAGGATGCAGAGAAGACTATTTCTGGGATTTTGACCACAGCAGCAGGTACTTTCTCATCTTTCATCCAAGCTGATTTGCTGAGGGCATTTATAGGGAAATCGGATATTCCCACTAAGCTTGAAGGTAGAGAGATGGTGGTGTTCAAGCTAGATGATGAACGTCGTAGTGTAGTTGGGCCTCTGCTGGCGGCTGCAATGCACTTGATGATTGTCGGTAATTTAAGCCGTCCCCGTAAAGACCCATTGATTATTTCTTTGGATGAATTGCCATCTATAAAACTAGACCGACTGCCACAGTGGATTAATGAATATCGTTCTAATGGTGCCTGCTTTATTCTGGGTATCCAAAGTTTAGAGCAACTTTACGATATTTATGGGGATAAGATGGGGAGTGCGATCGCTTCTGCTTGTAGTACTCATGTTTTGTTTAATCCTGGTAATTACAAAACGGCTGAGGATTACTCAAAGCGTTACGGTGAGAAGGAAGTGCTGATTAAAAATCGTACCACAGGGCGATCGCTTGGCGGACAAATGAGCCGTTCAATTAGCTGGAGTGAGAATTTACAAAAAATGCCCGTAATCAGTGCTGACGAAATTTTGAAATTTCCTCAAGGCAAGTGCGTAATTACCAGTCCTGGTTACAGTTCCGAGGGACAAGCTTCTATTCCTTATCCTTTAATTATTCCAGTGTCCAAAGCGGATGAAAAACGGGCGCATGATAGTGAGGCTCTTTGGGACACACAAGTTAAACCTGCTTTGTCAAGTCAGGTGACAATTCCTGATATTAAAACGCTAACACAAGCATTACATGAACGGATTGAGTCAGCCGCGCGGATGTTGCCATTACCAGAGGAAGATGTAGCACCTGCACATGAGTCTAGTAGCAGTGAAACTGATGTTTTAGAAAATTTCCCAACACGAGTTTATCAAACTCCAGGATTGCAAGGCTAGAAAGGTGGTGGGTTTAAAGAAGCTAGAATGTAGGCTAAAATGTCCTTTCAATAAGCCAACGCTTGAGCAACATTACAAATCCTGGGTTTACGCATAATTCACATTTTGATTCAGCAACGCCGATAATTTATATCAGAAGTTAGCTCATAAAAATTATGCAAAAAATTCATATTTATGCACAGCAGGGAGATATTGCAGGAGTCGCACGTAAAATAGCCAATGGGGTTGATATTGAGCGCGTAGATGAGTATTCCCAGCAAACACCATTAATGTGTGCGGTTAGTAGCGCCAATGCAGGTGTTGATATGATTCGCTTCCTCTTGGAACATGGCGCTAATGTGAATGCTGTTCAACAAGAATCTCAAAATACCGTACTTGGGTTGGCTGTGCAGTCAGGAAATCTAGATAAAATCCAATTGATTCTGGATGCTGGAGCGGATATTAACTATCAAAGCCCAGACGGATATGATGTCTTAATTCATGCTATGCATGGTCGAGATATTTTGCAAGATGAAAACTTAATATCAACTTTGAATTTACTCATCTCTAGAGGTGCTGCTGTCAATGGCATGAGTAGCTATGGTGAGTCTGCAATCAAAGTAGCTGCTCATCTTGGGAGATTTGATGCTGTCAAATTATTATTGAATGCGGGTGCTAACCCAGAGCAACTGGGATGGACAGAATTAATGCACGCTATAGTTTTTGAGAGCTTAGAGCTAGTATTGTTATTGCTGGAGCAAGGAGCAGATCAAGATGTGCGTGATTGTTGGCATAGAACCCCTTGGTTGTTGAGTATTCAGGTGGGTGAACTACCTAAAGCCAAATTACTCCTAGCTGCGGGAGCAAATTACAACGATGTGGGAAACTGCGGACAAACACCGTTAATGTATGCCATAGAAAACAATAATCCCGAAGTCCTACAGTGGCTAATTGCAGAGGGATTTGATATTGAAGCCACTGATGACTTTAGTAACACTGCGTTAATAATCGCAGCAGAGCATGGTGCTACTGATTGCGTCAGAATTTTACTAGAAGCTGGCGCAAACCCCAGCAGAATCAATCATTGCGATGACAAAGCCATTAAGATAGCTACAAAGAAGGAAATTGTTAGAATGTTAATTGCAGCTGGCGAAGATGTGAGCGATATTAACGATGATATGCGGCGATCGCTGACCGGCGTTGCCAACAGCAAATTCTCACTATCACAATTATCGCCAGAGCAATATTTTGCTGGCAAACATCCGCGCTTTGGTAAAGCCAATCCAGAATTGATGAAAATCGCCTTTTGGCAGGCTATGATTTGTGAGGGTTGTTCTGCTTATACAGCAAAAAATATTTTTAATGATATAGAAAATTGGCAAGATAAAGCATGGTGCTATGATCGATTTGGCAGAACCATTACACAATTACCAGATGGCAGAATTGTAGAAATTGCTGGTGAACATGAAGACTACTACGATCCTGATTTTTGTATATATAACGATGTTGTAGTTTATCAAGGTGACGGTAATTTTCAGATTTTTGGTTATCCCAAATATGTTTTTCCGCCAACTGATTTTCATTCTGCCACATTAGTTGGAGAATACATATATATCATTGGCAGTTTAGGATACCTCGGTACAAGAATTTATAATGAAACCCCAGTTTATAGATTACATATCCACACATTTGAAATAGAAAAAGTAGAAACAATTGGGGAGAAACCAGGATGGATTAGTAGACACAAAGCTTACTACAAAGAACCAAATATAATTTATATTACTGGCGGTAAATTGTGTGTATTGGGTAATGAAAAAACAGAAGATTATATAGATAACTCGGTTGATTACGTCTTAGATTTAATCGACTTCACTTGGAGTCGCGCTACTGTTTAAATATAAATCTATCTTTGACTACTAGAGTTCATTTAATTTGGTGATATAAAGCTCTCCTGAGAAAGAATTATCATTGCCTAAAACGGAAGTTGGCAGCAAATCACAAAAACGCCTCAAACTCTCGATTATTCTGGACAACAGTTGTTAAACTTTGCCTAAATTGACATATTTTAGGCAAAGTCTGTGCCTTAGTCAAAAGTACGTGTAGCTTTAGGCTAAAAAATTGATTAGGTAAGGGTTTGAGACGAAATGGCGGAATTTTTCACTAATCGTTGCAATACACCTATTTGCTAATGCTTCTGCCATTAGCCTCTTAAATGGTGACTTCAGAAATATCGTCTAAATTTACCATTGACAATAATTCATTATTGACTATATTGGATGATAAATTATTTTCTTGAGATTGAGTCAGTAGTTTAATTAACCATTTTTCAGTCTGCATTTGATCCTTTTTATTCCAGCATACATCGAATCTTTGGGCTGATTTAACAGGATGTAATGCTAAAACTACGAGTTGCAATTGGTCAGGTGAAACAGAGTATTGCATAGTTGTAGTCCACAGCTTTACCCGGTCTTGCCAGCTTAATATAGTCCGACGCACAGCCCATTCATAAAGTCTGGGAATACCTTGCTTAAATGCTATATTTGTTAATACTTGAATAAAGTGGTTATCACCATTAATCACAAGAGGTGCAATCACTGGATTATCAATTAACAACTTTTTCTTAACTGGAAATAATTCTGGGGCAATTTCGTGTACCTGAGAAACCCACTGAGCGATTTGGGGATGGTTATTTAATAAAGGTTCTACAGTCAGTCCTAGAAATTGTTGTCTCATCACTAAATGGAAGTTGGTTGCAATTACAGAGTCATATTCAGAGCGATTTGGATGATATTTTTGAGTGGGAAATAAAAGTGGTTGTTGTCTTTTATTGATTAGTTGAATATCAGCGAGATTAATTATTGACATGAGTGAGAGAAAATGACATCTCTCCCATGCAGCGATAAGCTGCTGCTGTTGATTTTGTAGTATTTGTGTAATTAAATAGTGTTATTCATCTTCTAAAGAATATTCAAAAATACGTGGTATATTTCTTGCTTTATGCAGAACGCGAATAACTTCAATTCCTTGGTTTATGGGGCGGCTACTAAAAACGCACACTGGACTGGCAGTACAGTGTGGGTAGAATATTTATGCTATGGATTCAGACAGCAAGCCCGACATATCCAATACTCGCTCAGACCAAACACCAGATTGTTCTGCAACTTCAGTACGCACTTTTTCATCCGCCCAAATATGATCCCAAGTTAATTCCCACATCGCAAGTTGAACTTGAATATTCACCAATTCCTCAGCTTGAAGAGGTTCTATTTCTGCTGCTGTCCACTCGATAAACCACTTAGTTTCTGAAATTATACTGGTCACTGCTTCTTTATAAGCAATATGAGAAAATGACCTAATACGCGCTAAATTAGCAGCTATATGTCCTAAGCGATTTGGTATATTGTCGCCTTGAAAGCGTGCTTGTTTTTCATCTAAATTCTGGTTCATAACCACCTATTAATCTTTGAGTAATTTGCGTCACACGTTCTCGTATTCCAGGATCTTGAATTATCACCTCCGCGATTATTTTGACTAGGGCGAATATTAATAATTGACTCGTAAGCCATTTTTTGTGTAAATGGTATCCAGTCTACTCCCCAAATGTCTTTGGTGCTTGCTACCATCTTTCAATAATGCTGCTTCGCACTCAGCGTGTTGCTGTCCACCTCCTGCAAGAATCCCTTTTTCTACATCTACTGCTATTTTGATATAAACTTCCAATGTTTGCAGCATTTCCTCAACTTGTTTGAGAGTCGCACGCTCCTTGATAATAAGTATCAAATTTTTACCTCATTTTCTATATTGCTACTATTTTTTTGACAACACAACCATAAACTAAAAGATTGGTTATTTCCGCTTTGCTACAATAGCTCTTTATAATCCTACCCTGTGAGTACGTTATTGAGGGTAGGTATTGCCGCAAAATGTTCAACAACTTGAAGATGTTATGTTTTAGGTGTAGCGATCGCATCTAATAACACTAAACCCAGTTGCTTCAATAAAGCAGTGTTACCATCAGGGCAACCATGTTGAATTAGGCACTTAGCACAGCCAGTATCACAATTGCAATCTCGTGCGATCGCTCTCGCAGCACCAGCAAGCTTTGGCAGATGTTTAAACACAGCCTCAGCCGCACCATTCCCACCATCACTGGTATCATAGAAATAGCCTGTGTAATTGTTATTTTCCCTTAACTCCTTCACTACTGTAAAATTCACCTGTTTTGGGTCAACTCTAGCCACCAGCTGTAACGCTCTCATAATTTGATGCCCAAAGCTGTGGATAGCCATCAAGGGACTGGAATATTCCCACAACTGTTGATAGCCTGGTGGAATCGGTTCTCGACTGCGTGTTAAATTGGTTCTAGTTTCCAAGGCATTGTGCTGGAGGTATTCCCGCGCACTTGAGTTTATCGCTACTTTGACCATTGGTGCTGAAAATTGAGTACGGAAAGACTGCTCAAACTTTTCTTCTGACAGGGTTTTTACAATTACAGCTTTGCGGGTGACTTTGCTACAAAGCGGACAACGCTGTTGTTTAGGTAGGGGTTCTTTGTAGTTAAGACACCGCTTGTTCAAACAAGTCTGCTCATAAATTTGGGTCATTAAACTGTAACCACTGGTAATGTGCTTAACTTCCCCAAAACTCAGTGACAGGGTTAAGTATTCCTGACAGTCTTCAACTTCACGATCTGAAGAAAACAGTAATGGTAAATTCACTGGGTCAGTCAGCACCGTTAGGCTACTGGTTTCTGATTCTGTAGTTGCAACTGTAAAAAGTGGGCTATCTGCTGTTTGTTTTAAAATCGCTCGTTTACTGTTGAGGTCAAGGGAAATACACTGATAAGTCAGCATTTGTCCTTTGGCATCTTGTCGTTTGTAGATGGCTTGGGGATGGACTTCACGGTGAGCAATATCCTCGGAGATTTCCTCTAGTTCTTCCCCAGATTCTGCATCTACTAATTTGATGGTAGTTTGAGATAAACCACCACGAAAGTTAACGTCTTTATGGGGATAACCCTTTGCCCACAAGCCGTTGCGACCTTTGTGTAAATGTCCTTGGGCTAACAAAAGCTTTGTTACCTCGAAAGCTATTGCACCAAAGTAGTGCTTGATTTTGTTGGTGGGAATGCCTGTTTCTGCGGCTGCACACATCAAATGTTTGGCAGCAAAGATGGGATATTCGTCATTAAAGAACACTTCCTCAGCTTCTCCCGATACCAGCATTTCTGGATGTTCTGCTACATAGCAGTCAATAGGATTGAGAGCATTGGGAAGCAGTACCGTCAGCCCTGGTTGTGAACGTCCGGCTCGACCACTGCGTTGCTGGTATGCCATTTTGGAACCAGGCCAGCCACGCAAAATGCAACATTCTAACTCTGGTAGGTCAATTCCAGCTTCTAATGCTTCTGTGGCAATAATCCACTTGATCCTGCCAGACTGAAGTTGGTCAACTACTTCTGCCCGACGCTCAGAAGTAATGCCACTGTAGAAAGCGGCTACTTGGTTTGATTTGAGTAGTTCTGTTAGTTCCCGCACGCTGCGACGGGAGTTACAAAAGGCGATACCTGATTTACCTTGATTGAGCAAAAATTGAATTATCCGAGCGGTATCACCAGTCAGATTGTAACTGGGCTGAGTGATAATTATTTGTCTAGATGGTGAAGCGGCTCCACTTTTGCGAATCCAAATTAGGGGTTTGGGGTTAAGTTTAGTGGGTTTTAAGCCGGAGATTTTCAGAGCCAGTTGTTTAGGATTACCACAAGTGGCACTCAGGAAGATAAATTGCAGTTTATTAGAGTCACCACCGTAATGATCTACTGCTAGTTTAATGCGACGAATCAGCCAGGACATATTTGCGCCATAGCTGCCTGAAAGGGTGTGAGCTTCGTCAAGCAGTACATAGCGTAATCGCTGATAAAAGTTTGCCCAATGCGCGGATTTCCAGGCTTGCTTGAGTTGAAAGTGGATTAATTCTGGAGTGACACCTAAAATGTGCGGTTCACTCTTCAGGATTTGTTCTCGTTTTTCTGATTTGACATCTCCAGTGATCATTGCCAGTATAGGTCTGGATTGTGTGGGTATGGTAGAGAGTAGTTCAGAGATTTTGTGGAACTGGTCTAGCGCCAATGCTCGTAGTCCATAAAATGCTAATGCTCGATGTTCTTGATTTATACAACCTTCCAGAATGGCGGGGTATGTGCTGAGAGTTTTGCCACTGGCTGTGGGAGAGGTGAGGATTAAACTTTTACCTTGTCTAATTGCTTGTAAGGCTTGAAGTTGGTGAGAATAAAACTGTGTGATTCCTAATGAGTGAAGTGCTTTAGTCAATTCAGTTGGTAAGTCTAGGGGAATATTTTTCAGATTAGGTTCTTTGGCAGGTATAGTCTGTTGCCAGAGTAAATCTTCACCTAGAAATTCAGCAATATCTGTTGGTTCAGTAGGATGGTTATTTGAGTTGCAATATTCTGTAATGGGTGTACCAGGTGGTGTCCAAAAGCTTTGTAGCAGGGCATTGTAGTTGGGCGTGGTCATAGTTGTAGTCTTCGCTCACTGCCCTAAAAAATCCCCCATTGGGGGAGTGAAGGCGATCTCTGTAGAAAACTTTTGGTTTGGAGCTAGTAGTCTGGCAAGAATTGAACTAATGCAAGCAACCAAGCCACCTCTAGCTAGCTTTAGTAGTTTGCTCAGTTGCCAAATACAGGTCTATAGCTTCTCTAATTAAATCTGGCACAGAGCATTGTTTTTCTTGTGCCAAATGTTGGAGTTGCAGTTTGACTAATGGGTGTACTTGCGCTTTTACCTGCTCGGAGAGCGGCTGTTGTCTGCCATAATCAAAACGATATTTCGTCCCAAAATCGGGATTGCCACCTGGTCGCATCCACGTAACCCCAGAAGAATATATCGATTATATCGCGACACAATTAGCCGTAATTTTGACAAATTATTCAACTATATAGTGCTGTACGGCGCTATTATATAGTAATAATTCCAGCCTGATAGCAAAATGGATGTGCTTGCTTCGGACTTCTTTACAGCGGTGGAAGTTGTTGGTAGCTATGAACTAACAACACAAGAGTGGCGCGAGCGCACTTTTTTAGAAAGGCAAGTTGAAAGAGCATTTTACACATCTGGCAAAGCATTGAAAGAACTAAGAGATAGACGTTTGTACCGTTCGACTCATTCAACCTTTGAGGAATACTGCCGCGATCGCTTTGGCTTTACTCACCGCCATGTGAATTACTTGATAGCTGGCTCATTGGTGGTTGGCAATATAATAGGAACCAATGATTCCCAAATTGAAATACTAGATGAAATGGGAACCAATGGTTCCCAAATTGAGATACCAGATGAAATGGGAACCAATGGTTCCCAAATGCTGCCGACTAGTGAACGCCAAGTTAGACCCTTGGTTCCCTTGAAACCGGAAGAGCAACGTAGCTGTTGGCAGCAGGCGGTGGAGGCGGCAGGTGGTAAAGTACCATCAGGGCGTGTAGTCAAAGATATTGTGGACAAGATTCGAGAAAGAACTAAACTACCCAACCCCTACCGCTTAGGAGAAGTATGTAAAATCATACCCAAAGACAATCCCGAACTTAAGGGCAAAAGTGGTTGTTGGGGAATTATCACTCAAGTGGGTCAGTACAGTTGTACGATTACCGTTTGGGATGGGGAATATACAGTTAAAATAGACAATCTCAAATCCTTAAACTATTTTGATGCCGATTGCGAATATATGCTTATTCTGTGCCAAAGGATGAGAAGGTTGCATCTGGTGGGTAATCTGGATGCATCTGTGGGTTGGTTACTGTCCGGGTTAGGAAAGAGTCCCCAACCATATTTGACGCAGGTGCAAGAAAAGTTTTTGGCTGTTGCAGAGGGGGAGTATGGATTAGACAGTCCATAACCGTTCTGTAAAACCTATCCAAAACTACCAAGGTCGCGGACATTGCTGGACATTAGCCGTTTTGGTGGTTTACTTCCTGTTTCATCGTAGTCTCAAGATGACTCTTGAGAGGTTTGTCTACGACCCAGGCTGACACGGTAGAACTTACCGCCTCCGACCGTTCAGGAATAAAAATTCCATATAGCCAAGTTCTAAACTGCGTTAGGAGAGTAGCAACAATCACCATTAATGGTTCCGAGCGTGACAGTAAATCATCTAGCGATTAGCGATCGCTGCTTTTGGAGGGCAGAAGCATTTGCCTTTACTGCGCCTAGTATTGTATCATAATTTTGCGAAAATTGGCTAAATGTAAGAGGCTGAGGCAATGGAAATAGAGATTAAAATAGAGTTAGTAAAGGTAGAGTTTATTTGATTAGGAGGTTTTCTGATGACTTTACAAGAAATTATTAATTCTATTGAAAGTTTGCCCACAGAAGATCGAGAGTATTTATTTGAGTTTCTTAAAAAGCAACGAATTGAGAATCGGCGGGTTGAAATTTTGGCTAATGCCCAGGAAGTGATGCAGGCTTTTAAGGATGGGACAGCTCATAGGGGAAGCGTTGATGATTTGATCGCTGATTTACTAGGAGATGATGATGGAAGTTGTCTGAGGATGAGAAGTTGTTAGAAATGGTTATTTTATTGATTGATGTTGGCAGCGATGATGAAGTTTATTAAATGGTAAAATAGAGACTTAAGCAATGGAAATAGAGATGAAAATGAGTCAGCAAAGTTAGGGTTTACTTTCGACGAGGTTCTATGATGAATTTACAAGAAATTATTAATTATATTGAAAGTTTACCCACAGAAGAACGGGACTATTTGTTTGAGTTTCTCCGTCAAAAAAAGGAGGAATCTAGAGGGGATAAATTTTGGGCGGGATTACAAAAATTTAGAAAAGTAATCCAAAGCGAGGGGATTATCTTTACTGATGATGATTTCGCTGACTTACGAGATCGC
>CAXTNZ010000002.1:63361-77050 GCA_964245695.1 uncultured bacterium
CCAATATTCTCTCTGAGCCAGCACGTCCTATTCCTAATGCCAATGTTTTGCACAAACTAGATATTCATCAATCAGAAATTGTTGTTTCTAGTGTTGTTGTTCATGAACTTTTACATGGCTGTTTGCGGTTGCCAGAATCTAAGCGGCGAGAGTCTGTTTGGAATTATATTCATGAATCGGTATTAAATTTACCAGTCCTTGATTACGATTTAAAGGCGGCACAATGGCACGCCCAAGAAAGGGCTAGATTATCCAAGATTGGCAAAACTCCTGCTTTTGTAGATGGTCAAATTGCGAGTATTGCTTACTGTAATAATTTAATACTGGTAACTAATAATGTTTCTGATTTTGAATTTTTTAATGATTTAAGAATTGAAAATTGGTTTGTTAATAGCACTGATTTTGTCTAAGGCGAGATAAGGGTAAACATAACTCGTGAAATTTATGTTGGATACTAATATCATTATTAGCGAATTTGGATTTTAGACTGAAATCAAATATACAATCCAAAATCCAAAACCTCAGTCAACTTTATGTTGATTAAGTTAACTTAAATAACCTGCTAACACTAAGAATTATTAGTAGTAAATCCTTACTTGACGCTCGATGACTCGCTACCGCTCCGCTATCAGCACCCCTCTTAATAGAAATCTCCAAATCCAGCATCATAGTTACTGCCTTAGCTAAAGCATTAATGCTTGTATTTGCTACCTCCTGACGCAAATAGTAAATGCGATTAGGATTGCTGATACTGCACAGTTGAGCTAATTCACTATCTTTCTTAATACCAGAAGCGATCGCAGACTTAACCCATAGCCAAGTTCTAAACTGCGTTAGGAGAGTAGCAACAATCACCATTAATGGTTCCGAGCGTGACAGTAAATCATCCAGCAGGTGCAAAACTTGATTGCTTTCTCCTTGGCGAATAGCAGATGCCAGTTGTAGGCTATTCTGAGTCTGACATGGCACTAACTCTTTTACTTCTGCAAGCTCAAGTTTTCTGCCACTACCATAGATATACAGTTTGCGTAACTCTGTGCCTGCACGGGTCATGTCGTTACCAATTGCTTCTGCTAGATATTCCACTGCACCCTTTGACAGCACCAGCTTGATTTTTTTAGCCTGAGTACTGATCGCCTTCTCAATCAAATCAGTACGCCAAGGTGGTATCAATGGAAACTCAAACAACTTGGCATACTTGACAAGATGTTTGTAAATCTTTAGGCGCTTATCTACAGTGGTGGCAACAAACACCAAAATTGTGAATTCAGGCACTTGAACAAGCTGCTGCAAGGTTTCTAACTCAGTATCACCCCATTGCTTGAGGTGGCAATTTTCCACAATCACCAGTTTTTTACCACCAGTTAGGGAACGAGTGCGAGCTACACTGATAGCTTGGTCAAGGCGATCGGCGGGAAATCGGTGATAGCAAAGTGTGAGCCATTGGGCATCAATCTCTGTTTTGTATTGGTTCAGTTGTTCATGGATGGCATGTTGGTCGTCACCTGTCAGCAAGACAATCATGCTTTTACCCTCCCGTTACTGCTCTTGTTGGCAGTTTTAATTAACACAGTCATTGGTTGTTGACTTTGGGTAGCTCGTTGCAGCAGAAGCGCGATCGCTTCTTTACTACTCTCAAACTTATTCAAGTAAGCTGGTGTAACCTCTAAAATTGCCTTGTCACCTTGCAATTTAACGAGATTTGCATAAGCCAACAGCTTTTGATTACTAGGTTTAGCTATATCCATCACAGAAAGCCAAATTTGAGCCAGGTTAGTAGTCTGGGCTGCAACTGTTGGTAACAATTTGTCATCTACAGGTTTAGCTGTCACCTTGTTTGTGGTGTATACTCCAACTGTCGGTAGCAACTTGCCGTCATTGACAGGTTTGGCAGTTAGCGTCTTGGTTGCACTGACAGGAAATAAACTGGGCATCAGGTTCAGTAAGCAAACTTCTAGCCATACAGCAGCATTTACTGTGTACCGAAGATAGTTTTCTGCTTTTTGTAACTCTGCTAGAGACAAGTTAAGCGTCTCGAAGTTCCAGTGATTTGCTAAAACCTTGAGTTGAGCATAGCTGACACAACCAGTCAGCAAGGATTGCTCTTTGGGTGCAGACTTGATAATCAATAAATCTCGGTATGTTTGCAGTAAGTTGGAGAGAATCAATTTGGGTGTTTTACCAGAGTCCACTAGAAGTCTTGCTACTTGCAGCAAGTTAAAGGTATTGTTGGTGGATATTGCCTGTAATATTGACATTAATTCTGTTTCTGTCACACCACCAGCGATTTCCATGACATGATTGGCAGTGATATCTTCATCTAAAAGACTCACCTGACCCAGTAATTGCAGTGCATCCCGCAATCCACCATCGCTGAGTCGGGCGATCGCTGTTAGTGCCTCATCATCAATAGAGATAGATTCTGCATCTGCTACAATACCGAGGTGCTGCACAATTGCCTGAACAGACAAAGTACGGAAATTAAACACCTGACAACGGCTGACAATGGTAGGTAACACCTTGTGCAGCTCTGTTGTACAGAGAATGAAAACAACATGAGGTGGTGGTTCTTCAATACACTTAAGTAAGGCATTGAAGGCGTTAGCGGTTAGACAATGGCATTCGTCTAAAATAAAAATTCGGTAACGTCCTGCAACTGGTGCTAAGGTACTGCGCTCAATTAAAGCACGGGCATCATCTACACCATTATTAGAAGCAGCATCAATTTCACTAACATCTAGGCTATTACTGGTTTCAATTGAACGGCAGGATTGACAAATACCACAAGGTTGGTCAGTTGGTTTTTTAGTGTTGAGGCAATTGAGGGATTTAGCAAATATCCGAGCAGTTGAGGTTTTACCTGTGCCTCTAGAACCTGTAAACAAATAAGCTGGTGCAATTTGCAGGTATTTGACAGCATTAGTCAGAGCAGTTTTGATGTAGGGCTGTCCAACTAATTCGGCTATTGTCTGGGGTCGATATTTTTGATGTAGGGCAACTGTAGACATAGGATTCATTAACCTTAAGTTGTCGCCCTTACCCCTGTTAAGGGGGTGTAATTTTGACTCCAAAATAGGCTGATTTGCTCAACCGATACCAGAAGTTGAGTACGCCTAATTATTTAAACGTTGAAACAGGTGGAGAAGTTTATGGAATTTACAACCGAGCTATAGCCATTTTAGAATTCATCTCCTTGGCTCATAAAACGCTAAATTTCTATTTTTTACCGGACTCCTTAAGCAGTAGCGAATTCTGTTAAACCTCGTTTACTGGGATGATGGAAACCCAAAACAATATCGGCTTGGGGTTTCACAAAGGATAGACAAAAATGGACAGCCTTGTTTTGAAATATTCATGGGGCATCACAGACAGTCTATGTAGAAGGCTGTCCATTTTTGTCCAGGTTCAGTCCAAGGGTATTCCGGCTGATAGCAAATCATCAACAACGCATAAATTAGTTGCATCTTCTTCCACCCAAACTTTGCCGTTTTTAATGCAGAGATAGATGATAATATACTGAATCTGCTTTTTCTCATCCCAGCCAAACCTAAACCAAAGATATTGATCTCTTGTTTCATCAAAAGCCAAGCGTTAGCGTAGCTTACCGCAGGTATCGCTTACTTCAATTCCCACATCTTTCATAACTTGAGTATTAGTAGTTTCGTAATACTCAGTCAATATCTTCTTGATAGCATTGCCATATTGTTCTAGCTTATCCATTGCCAAATTTCCTCTTTTTAGATTCTAAAACACACTTTTCGCATTTTTTGATAAAGTTGCTTAATGTTCAATAACTTCTGTAAATTATTATTTGTAGAAACCTTTTTTTCATTTTCTCATTTGTCGCATTTTTTGGTATAATTGTTTAATGTTCGATAATCTGTGTAAATTCCTTGTAGAAAACTTTTCCAGCGACTTCGCTACTTGGTTGTTAGGTGAACCAATAGCCCTAACAGAGTTAAGCCCCAAAGAACTATCCATAGAACCAATTCGTGCCGATGCTCTCATCCTACGGCAATCCGAAGAAATAGTCCTGCATATCGAGTTTCAAACTCAACCAGACAAGAATATTCCCTTTCGGATGACAGATTACCGTTTGCGGGTGTATCATCGTTTTCCGGGCAAACGAATGCATCAAGTAGTAGTTTATTTACAAAAGACTGATTCAGAACTGGTTCAGCAAACTACATTTACTCTGGAAGAAACATTTCACCGTTTTCAAGTAATTCGCTTGTGGGAACAACCAACGGAAATATTTTTGCAAACTTCCGGCTTATTGCCATTTGCCGTTTTAAGTAACACTAGTAATAAAACCAACACCTTACAGAAAGTCGCAGCCCAGATAGATAATATTAGCGATAAAAGAACCCAAAGTAACCTTGCGGCATCTACATTTATCCTGGCTGGGCTAGTATTAGAAGAGGAGGAAATGAGCGCGTTTACTACGGAGAGATATTATGCGCGAGTCAGTAACTTATCAATCAATCAAAGATGAAGGAAGTCAGGAAACTACTCAGAAAATTGCTGTTAAGATGCTCCAAGAAGGACTTTCCCCAGAAATGGTGGCGAAAGTGACTGGTCTGACGCTTGATGTGGTACAACAATTGCAAATTACAGAAGCGGAAAATCAAGGGGATTGAACACCAACCTTATGCAAAACACGTTACAAAAATTAAGCGGGATGTATGAAAGCCACTTGGTTGACGTGAAAAGGAAAATCCAAGAAAGTCCTTTTTATACCGTTTATTTATGAGGCTGCGCCAAATAAGTCGGTCAAATAAGGCTTGGTACTTTCCTCAAAACCGATTATCTTTTTGGCGCATCTTCACACATAATTGGTATCAGAAATTGGCTGTATTTTCAGCAACAAATCCTACTTTAGTTAAGCATTTAGAGTGTACAGTGGCAATAAGAATTGACGCATTTCCATTTGCAGTTCTGGATTTGGTCTATCTCCATAAGGAACCAACATGGCAGGATGATCTGATTGTTGCAAGTGCATTTTGATAGCGGAACTGGGAATTGCCTTGGCTGCTTCTACTAAATACTTGAGATTAAACTGAATATTCAATGACATTTCTGATGGTAGATGAGCAGCAATAACCTGATCGCCTTTGCCAAACTCCCGTTCAATTGATAGTCGTAACTGCTGCAAACTTCCATCAAACTGTAAGTAAATACCTTTCTCTTTTTTATCTGTTAACACAGATAACCGTTCCAGTGCTTTGACTAAGAATGCTTTTTCTAGGATTACTTCTTGGTCAAAGCTAAATCTTGCCAATAACTGTTCGCAGTCAGGGTAAGTTCCTTCCAGACATTGACATCTGAGGATAATATCTTGCCAAGCAAAACCCAAGCGATTACTTTCGGTATCATACAACAAATTAATGAATTCGACAGAATCATCCAAGTTACGCGCTAGTTCCTTGAGGACTCGACCGGGAATAGTAAATTGTATCTCTGAAGATTCTACTTGTTTGCGGGGTTTTCTACCAATTCCTTGAGTTGAAAGTTCAGTGGTTGCGACTCGATGCCCATCAGTACCAATAAACTTTAACTTATCCTGTGTAAGTTGGATATCAACTCCGGTCAAGATATATTTATTTTCATCAGTGCTGACAGCATAAATCACACCTTTCAAACCATCTTTGAAAACTGTTGTTGGCAGAGGAATGGGAGTAGCATCAATTGTAGAACTAGGTGGAAATTCTTCAGCACTAATCCCTCTAATTTCATATTTTCCATCAGCATCAGATAAACTGAGAGAGCAGATTTTTGTTTGCTTATCCTCATCGATAAGCTGTATAATCTGAGTCTGACTACTGAGGCTAATATTACCATTAGGGCAATGCTTAACTATCTCAAATAGCATTTCCACTGGCACAGTGATTTCACCCTTAAACAACACCTGGGCTTCAAAACTTGCCTGAATTGTTAATGCTAAATCAGTAACAGTTAAATGTATCTGTTGTGTTTCGATATCTGCAATGATTAGAGCATTAGCAAGAATAGGATGGGTAGGTTTAGCTGGGGTAGCACAACTAACTAAAGAGAGTGCATCGTGAAATTTAGTTTGTGAGCAGATTACCTCCATTCCTGATTCTATAAGTGGTTGAGAGTTTAACTCTGATTTGGCGAAACGTTTATTAGTACGCTTATTTGAGATAGGTTCAGTTGAAGTACCAGCATCTGGAGATGTATGTTTTTTCTTTTTACCTGTAGATATTTCTGGGATATTTGCTGATACTTCATTTTCGGCTTTAGGAGTAGCTACACTTGTTTTTTTTGTCTGATTGGCAGGCTTTACCCTTTGTTTCGATGCTGTTTGAGTCATGATGATTTATTTATGGTTGCGACATTGTTAGAAAGGTGACTGCGATAGCAGAAAATAAAGGATGTGAAGTTTTGAATCAGATGCTTTTACTCTGTGAGACATACGGAAGTTTACTGATATATCCCATTTAACCGCTCTCAGGTAAGCCTTTATTCTAATCGTAGCTTTCGGAGTATCAGGCTCCGCTCCTGAATTATTAAGTTCTACAAATGCCTCCAAAAGTTCTTGACAATGCTTTTTCAACTAATAACTTTGCTGTTATTAGCAGATTCTTCTGTAGTGTTATCACCCAGCATAGAATCAGTTTCCAACAAAGAGTTCAGCAGTGATATTTGATGCTCAATATCTGCCACATCACGGTATATTCGAGACGGGTCTATTTTCATTCCTAAAGGTGTAGTCACGATTTTCAAATATTGGTTTAATATCTCTAGATAATTTCTATTGGCAAATTGTCTTTGTGCTACATAAGGGCGCAAAATCTCCAATAATTGGATAGCTCTTTTGATTTCTAGAGAATCAGAAGTACTATCAATTTGAGGTTGGCTTTCTCGATAGCCTTTCATTTTCTTCTCAGCCACGAGATTATGAAATTTAGAAACTGCTTGTTGATAATTACCGAGCATAGTGAACTTTTTGCTGAGATTTGTAGCCTACCCTACCCCACTCAACAGTTAGATTGCTTTGCTCAACTTTTGCACTCCAGAATTTGTTACTGTTCTGAGCCGCATTTACAAATATTAAGTAAACTTTCATATTTTTGACCTGATTCAGAGTAGACTATTGCCATGTCAAATGAACATCTCAACAACAGATGTTCATTTGACAAAAGCTTCAAATCATTACTAATTAGGCATTGCCAAATTAGTAAAAATTCAATGTGGAGTAGCTTATTTCATTTTGGCGTTCGCTTCTCTTCTGAGGCTGCGCTAACGAGACGCTGTTCGCGATGGGCTACGCCCCGCTGGAAGCGATCGCTCACCGCAAACATCGCTTCTTGGTCTTAGAAAAAGCGCATTTATCTAATTAGTACGGAACCTGGAAGTACGAAGACCTTTCTTAGACACCTGCACAGGACTGGAAGCTGGTCGCGCAATCTTTGACCAAGACTGCATCCGCTCAACAGCAGCAGCATCTTGAACAGCTAAAGGGGTGATGTTTTGTTGGCAATTTTCTAAATCAGCCAGTGTAACCTGCTGAGGTCTTCCCTCATCAAAAGCCAGTAGTGCTGCTTCTGATGCTAGGGTTTCTAACTCAGCACCACTAAACTTGTCAGTAGCAGCAGCGATCGCCTCTAAATATTCCTGCGGAACTTCTATACCAAACCGTTCTAAGTGAATCTTGAGAATCTGGCAACGTTCCAACTCAGTAGGCAGATCAACGAAGAAATTCTCGTCAAACCGCCCTTTTCTCTTAAACTCAATAGGCAGCGCTGTTGGGTCATTACAAGTTGCCACTACAAACACTCCCGCCGTACATTCAGACATGAAAGTGAGGATATTTCCCAGAATCCTTTGTGAGACTCCAGAGGTATCGCCATTAGCTGAAAGTGCTTTCTCGACCTCATCAATCCACAAAATACAGGGTGCAATAGCTTCAGCAGTCTTGAGTGCGCGGCGGACATTGCCCTCAGATTCTCCAACCAGGCTACCAAGCATCGAGGCAATGTCTAATTGCAGCAGTGGAAGATTGAGTATGGTTGCAATGTTTTTTGCTACTATGGATTTACCTGTCCCTGGTGGTCCTGCCAGTAACACACCTTTAGGTTGGGGTAGATTTAGCGATCGCGCTTCTTGGGAAAATAATCGGCTGCGGCGTTGCAACCAATCCCGCAATAAATCCAAACCACCAAAGGGTATGGTTGCCGGTTTACCTAATTCAATACCCATTTGAGCCAGTAGGCGGGTTTTGTATTCGACAACCAAGGGAATAATTGTAGTATCGATTACTATACCTTTAGAAGTTAATCGCTCCTTAACAGTGAGCCGGAGAAAGTCGCTGATTTCCTCCAAGGTTAGCCCTAAAGCTGCCCTTCCCAAGGTTTCTTTATCTTCAGTGGTTAGAGATACTATGAATTGTACCTCTTGCTCACTGGCAGATTCTTGTAAGTACAGCAAATATGATTCTAAGTGGTCTTGAATTTGCTCAATGCTGGGCAAAGGAACTTCACAGCAAGGAATTAGTCTCAGCAGGGATTCGTGCAGTTGAATGTTTTGACCTAAAAACACAATTCGCTTTTCAGTCGGTTTGAGGCGATGGTACAAGTTTTTTACTCTGGTGAGGACTTCCCAACTCAATTGCAGGGAGTTTTTACCCACAAAAGGGTGAACATCTCCTAAGATGAAAACCCCATTACCGCCAAAATTGTTGATGTACTCGAACACATATATTAAAGGGTCTATGTTAGGAGGCTTTTTATACGTCTCGACTGATTTGAACACTAGTCCACCGTCGTCAGCAATCAGACATTGCTCCAAGCCGGAAACTCCCAAATTCCAGAAGTACACATGACTGTTAAGTTTGTCCATCACTTCAGTAGTTAACCACTGAATGATAGTGGCTTCTTCGGGGGACAGAACTTCTAAAGTTACGATGGGTATTTGAGAATCAATGGTGGTAATCAGGTTTGATAGTTTCATTGTTGCGAATTTTGATCGGGTACGGGAGGCACCTTGCACAGACTTAATTGGTCAACCGTGTATTGAATTACTCGTTTGGTGTCGCGGATCTAGGTGGGACGGTTGACCAATTTATTTTTGCACAACCCCGGAGAAAGTTCTTCGTGAGTGGTAACAAGATGCACGACTACTTCGTAAACTTCGGCATCGCCGTTAAACACTTCAGCAACTCCAGAAGAATTTGGATGAGCAATGGCGGAAATTAGGGCATTGACTAAAGCGCAAAGTCCCTCCGCATTTCCTTTGATAATTACTGGTTCCCGCGCTCCTTTTGAGGGGTAAATATGGAGCATCGGATAATCTTCAGGTAGTTCACTCATAGAAAAATTGTGCGGGGGAATTTTCCTCGCTCCCCCATCGAATGTTTAGTGGTGGAATGACACGAAGACAAGGAGGAATTATTAAAGAAGTCTTTCGCCTATCTCCCTTATCTCCCCACTCTTCCTTGTCATCATTTATTGGTACAACTGTTGTTGATGAGTAATCGTACTACGAAGCTGTTGTTGAGATTCTGGTTTGTAAGTGCGATCGCCCTGTACCATACCCAAAGCTTCTTCAAAGGGTTGCGTTGCTTCTAGGCACGACAATCCCTCAAATCCCTCGGCTTCTATTTTCACTTCACCTGTAGCAGTGTCAAAATGTATCAAGATTGTCCGTTCCATAAATTATCTCCGAACTTGTTGAGTTTGCTGGTGTGCTGAAAATGCAAGACGCAGGGTATGTACCTGACCGTTGGTTTCTTCTGTGATGGTGCCTTCTCCCAGATGTTCTTGTAACTGGGCTGCTTTAGCGCGAACCATCTTCTTGCCGTAGGCTTCCATTAGGGTGTGAGAAAAGAAGTTTTCTCCTAGTCGGGGTACAGTTTCATAGGCATCATGGATCAGTTGATACACCCCTGCCTCTTGATCCCACTTAAACCCGATATCTGCACGGACACCTAAACTACGACCAGGTACAACAATCTCAGCACTTTTCCCCTGGGAGTCGTCGTAATAACCTCTCAGCGATTGTGGTTTTTCATAAACTTGGACGGTAAGCTGCAAATCTTGTAGAGCTTGTACTAAACATTCACGGTTAGTTAGTTTTGTAGTGACAGTTGAAAAATGTGACATTTCCTACCTCTAAATACTGTGGACTGGTAAATTAATGCGAACAGTGGTGATAGACTCAAAGCAAAAAGTTCCTTCCCCTCTCAGTTCCTTAGCAAGCTTGGGAAGTGTGGGCGTATTGTCTTCCTCTACAACGCCACTTGACGGCAGTTGCTACAACGGGGGGAACCCCCGCAACGCACTGCCTCCTTTATGCCGGGAAACCCGTCCACCCTTCGGGTTCAGCAGTCCCCCATCGACGGGAACCGCCAAGATGGGGGCTGCTTCACCGCAGTGGCTCCCCCACACCTCGTTTTCGATCGAGGACGATACAGACACGTTCTTGATTGTTTTTAAGGGCGAAGTTTGAGAGACATCGCTGTAGCTCTGGTTAAGCCCATGCCCTCATCACTTGCTAATCGTTGGAGATGGCGTTGTTCATCCAGAAGCTTGGAGCAAATTTCGTCCATTTTTTCCTGCAACTGAGAACGCCCTTGTGAATCCAGCTTTTTGGCATCCACAGAAGCGTTTTCAAGAACATTTTCTAGATGAGTCATCATTTGTCCAAGGCTGCTACCTGCTTCAAAACTGGCGTTAGCCAAAAGCATTTGGATTTTTTTGAAATGGCGTTCCATCTTCTTCTTGAAGTTGACTGGCTTGCGTCCTGGTTCCCAATTGCTCAAATCTTCGAGCAACTGGGCTGCTAGTTGTTCTCCTCCTGCGATCGCTGATTCCCTCAGTGTTTGTTCTAAATTTCTGTCATACTGCTCGATAAACCGAGTTATTTGCCCTAAGCATTCAGCTTGTTTCTCTGACAGTTGTTCACTGATGGCGGGAATAATGACAGGACGACCAATTACTACTTGTAAATAGTCCTCTAGTTCCTCTAAACAGGGAAAAGCTTTTACTAGGTTCTGCTTAACTTCTTGTTGTTGTTCTACAGATAACTGCCAAGCATTGAGTGAGAGAAATTTGTCAATACGTTCTTGATAGTCTGTGTACCCCTTTTCATACTCTTCTTTCAGTTGAGTGCGTAAAACAGGTGCAATATTATCTCGAATTTCGATTAGTTGATTCCAGACCAAGGGCGCTAAGTCTATAGGACAAATCCAATCACCATTGTCATAATTCATCCATTCTTGGACTGAAGCAATTTCTTGCCTTAATTGGTTTGCTGCTTCGTCTAAAGCTTTGAAAACTTTGATGCCCTTTAAACCAACTTCTGAGGTTGTGACCTTCACTAAGTCAGATTCTTGTTCATCTTGAGAATATTTGAGAACATCTGTCCATTTTGGAGCATTACTCTTGGTTGTCTTCTTTAACTGAATCTTGAAACGGATGCGAGTTTTATTCAACTTAGAGATGTTATATCTTTCAACAACAGCGTCTTTTAGAAAGGTTTCCCTTGAATTGGTAATCACTGCTGGTATCACATTTACTAGGAATAATAATGTTTTTTCACCTCAGTAAAATAAAGCGTTAGCTTTACCTTTTCGCCACTAAGTTGGGCTATGATTTTTGTGATTTCAACCATAACCTTGCCGCAAGCGCGTTGCAGTTTCGCTAAAGAAATCTCATCTTTGATATCTACAAGATGTTGTGCGATCGCTTCTTTGGATTGTTCGAGTCAACTGAGCGTGGTAGGGGAAGCGATCGCACAAATTACCGATGTGTTTGAAGCGCGCTCGCAATTGACGTTCGAGGAGATCCAAGCAACGACGAGCCATGATGGTTCAGTTATGCCGTCAGATGCCTTTGATCGCTATGTGCGGCAAACAATGCAAATTGACTTTGAGCAGTACATCGAGCCGTTAATTAATTTACCGCATAAAGCACCCCAATTCAGTGACGTTGACGATACACAATCAATTGTTGCTCCAGTTGATCGACACGCCTTAATCGATGCTTTGGCAAAGACAGAACTCATTGACCCAGAAGTGGCATATCGACAAGCGATCGCCGCTTCGCACGAAGAGGATGTTTCCCAGTGGGGGGCAGCGATCGCGACGTGGTTGAATCAGCATGATCAGGCGGTACCATTGCTAAAGCTACAGCAATCGCTTTCGATGCCGCTGGTGCATGTCTGGCTAGGGTTACTGCTGAATGGATTCGTGCTCGAACAACGCGGGGAATTTTATCAAACCAAGCATGTTTGGGTTTTGCGATAATGTCAGACTAAAATCACTCTACACTCAAGCTGTTTTGGCTCTCTACATTCAGCCTCAAGAGCGATTTCTAACTCAAATCAAAAATAATTCTTCAATTTGATTGTCAGCTTCAGGGCTTAAATCTCTAATTACCCAAATGCGATCGCTGAATTTTGTCAGATTTTTCTCATTATGCTTTCCAATTAGAATGGAGAAAATATTCGTTTCCAGGTGCTGTTTGTGAGCTTTAAGTTTTGCTAGAACGTCTTGGCTCATATCACACAAAGCATCTGTAATCAGAACAATATCGGCTTTGTGCAAGCTCTTGTCATTGTCTATGTATTTAATAGCTTCAAATAGGGCTGGTTCCCAATTTGTACTCCCACCACTGTAAAAACTCAGCATCGAGTCCAGAAATTTCCGGTAATCATGATGTTTTGGTGGAAAATCATCTGTCCGCCGAACCCTAGTATCAAAATGGATGACAATGAATGGTTGGAACAACAGGGATTGTTATCAATTCGGCAGCTTTGGATGAAAGTTCAAGGATATCCCTGAAGCCATTAGTGTTGTTTGCGCGTCTTCATGAACCGCCTGTTGCGGAGCCGCATGGCAGGTGGTGTGGGAGGGGGGGAGTTAAATGCTCTCCTCGACCCGATTCTGTCGCGGTTGGGGAGTGCCGTTGCTTCATCTGTTCCCGTCTCTGGGCGGATACATACGAGCAAGCACTCTCGGTAATTCCTTTTCCAAGAAGTCACGAGAACTCGCGTTTTCAAAAAAGGGCGCGGTCTTTTCCGCGAGAATTAGGTGTGCCAAGCCGTGCAATGTAGACAAAGCGCAAAAGGTATCGGCAGCATCCTCGAAACGATTCAAATCCATTTCGGATTTTCCGTGATAGGCGGCAACAGCAAGAGCGAGCCGCATTCCGGGCTTGATGCTCATCTCAGGATAACGGGGGTCACTTCGGTTCACGAGATCATTGCGAAACATTAAACGGAAGTGACCGGGGTGGTCAACCGCAAAAGTGACAAACGCGAGACTTAGCGCCCTCATGTCCGCAACAACGTCGTCCGAGTGCCCGGCCTCCTCGATGTATCGGCCAACTCGTTCAAACGCCAAAAGCGCGACTTCGGTGAGGAGTCCTTTGGCACTCCCGAAGTGATGCGCCGGAGCAGCCGGAGACACGCCCGCGCGCTGAGCCGCTGCGCGCAACGAAAAGGCTTCAATGCCTCCCTCGGCGATGATCTCATCGGCAGCTTGAATCAAAGCCGCGCGCAAGTCCCCATGATGGTAGGTCGATCTTTTTCCAGGCATATTTCTATTTTATCTTAACGCCGTTTAAATTTAATCTTGACAGTGTTAAGATTATGCCTTATAGTCTGATCAGGCGTGCATTCAGAACTCGCACGCAAGGAGATTACTATGCAAGACAAACCTGTCGC
>CAXTNZ010000003.1:0-16397 GCA_964245695.1 uncultured bacterium
CCCGACGCTCACCCTTCGGGTAGAGCGCGGGGCTGCTGCTGTTAAAGCTCAAATTCAGGCGATCGCTTTGTTAAAACCTCAAATTTGAATTAACCCAAAAAGGTCAACCCCTACGGATAATTCAATATAGCGCTTCCAGGGTTGAGTCACGTACACCAACAGACCTAACCCACGCCACATCGCTCAACGGAGGTTCCCTCCGCACTTCTTGTGGCTCCCCAGCAGAGTTCCCTCGCAAGGGTTGGGGGAGTCCGGTTCTCCTCCCCTTGCAGGGGAGGGGTGGTTTTGCATAGCAAAATCGGGGAGAGGTCAGCCTGTACCTCACCCAACCCAAAAGCGCTATAGTCAAATAAGTAAAAGGTTTTTTGAACGCAAAGGAACGCACAGTAGATTCTCTGCGTTCCTTTGCTTTTCAACTTCTCTTACTTATTCGAGTGTGACTTTTCTGGCATGACGATATTGTTAGAACTTGCCTTACCATTCTTACCGTTGGTGTGTCCGTTATTATTGCGGGGATGAATTACACCATAGCCCCCGTGGTTGCGTTCGTAAATTACATTAATCTCGCCAGTTTCCGAATTGTGGAACATATAAAAGTCGTGTCCCACCAGTTGCAATTGTTCCAAAGCTTCGTCAACTGTCATTGGTGGCATGGAAAAATATTTGGTACGAACAACTTCGTTGGGTAATTCCGGAGTGCGATCGCCAATTAAATCTGTGACTACCTCTGGTTGCACTACTCCTTCTATGGTTATTTGGGCATTAGTTTTCTTATCTTGACGCCGTTCTTTGTATTTACGCAGTTGACGGGCAATTTTATCTGCAACTAAATCAATGCTTGCGTATAAACTCTCGCTGCTTTCCTCGGCACGGATGACAATACCATTTGCATAAATAGTAACTTCAGCCGATTGTTTGGTATTATTTCGGGGATTGCGAGCTACGCTCAGGTGAACATCTACTTCATTTGTTAAGTTTTGAAAATGATTTGCTGCCTTTTCAATTTTTTGATGTACATATTCCCGAATTCCATCGGTGATTTCAATATTTTTGCCGTGGATGACAAGCTTCATGTAAATCTCCCGCTCAATGTTTGATGTGTATTTGGTTTCTATGAAAGGAAGTTGCCGTAAGGTCTATCACTAACGCCAAAATTGTGAACAGATTTTTGCCGACTATATCAGAATCGTGCAGAGCGTTCTTTTTTTCGTGGCGTGATGATTATTGCAGAGAATTCCTCCGAACACCATTGAGGTTATATATTCAAGCTAGCACTTTGTATTTTGCAAAGCAGCGTCCCTTGACTTTCCTTTAAAATCCTTTGCAAAGCTTGACATTTGTTCACTCCACACTGGTAACTTGAAATACTTTTTACTTCCTATATCAGTTGATTTTTAGCATGTTCAGTAGTAGTTATCAGTACTATAACCGTTGTTTGCTATATAACCAAGGATTGATGCAATACTCAGAAGCTCACCTGTGGCAGCGATCGCTTTTAAATGAACGTATTCAAGACCCAAATCTCGACGACGTGTTAATCTTGCTGGAGCATCCCCCCGTCTACACTTTGGGACAAGGAGCCACAACCGAATTTCTCAATTTTGAAGTTGACAAAAGTAACTATGATGTGCATAGAGTTGAAAGAGGCGGTGAAGTCACTTACCATTGTCCCGGTCAACTGGTGGGGTATCCAATTTTGAATCTACAACGTTATCGCAAAGACTTGCACTGGTATTTGCGGCAACTTGAAGAAGTATTAATTCGTGTACTGGCAGTTTACAATTTGCAAGGCGATCGCCTACCCGGTTTCACTGGTGTTTGGTTAGAAGGACGTAAAGTAGCCGCTATTGGAATTAAAGTTAGCCGTTGGATTACTATGCATGGCTTTGCGTTAAATGTTTGTCCGGATATGACAGGCTTTGAGCGCATTGTACCCTGCGGCATTGCTGATAAACCTGTAGGCAGTTTAGCTCAATGGATTCCTGGTATCACTTGTCAAGAAGTACGCTCTTGTGTGGCAAAATCTTTTGCAGAAGTATTTAATGTGGAATTGATAGAAGCCGGGTAAAGATTTGAAGTTTGCAATTCCCAAATACAGAAACTGAAGATGATAGACCATGACCGCTTATTCAAAGAACTCCTGACAACATTTTTTTGGGAGTTTATCGAGTTTTTCTTACCAGAGGTTGCTCTTTATCTAGAACGCGACTCAATCTCTTTTATTGACAAAGAAATATTTACTGATGTTACTGCTGGGGAAAGATAGGAAACAGACTTGCTAGTAAAAGCCAGGTTCTAAGGGAAAGAGTTATTTTTTCTGGTTCATCTAGAACATCAAGCACAACATCAAGAAATGTTTCCTAAACGGATGTTTCGATACTTTTCGCGGTTGTACGAAAAATATAATTTGCCAGTCTATCCCATTGCTTTGTTTTCTTACAACACGCCAAAAGACCTAGAGCCAAACATCCATCAGATAGAGTTTCCCAACAAAGTTGTTTTAACTTTTAGCAATGATGCAATCCAGCTAAATCGCCTGGATTGGCAAGATTTCTTACAACAAGAAAATCCCGTAGCTACGGCGCTAATGTCAAAAATGAACATTGCAAAACAAGACCGTCGCCAGGTTAAATATGAATGTTTGCGCTTAATGTCCAGATTAAATTTAGATCCGGCAAAAATGAAGTTAATTTCCGGATTCATAGATACCTATCTGCGATTAAGTCCAGAAGAAGAAAATCTGTTAAAAGCTGAAATTGCTACTATGGAGCCAACGCAACAAAAGGTAATTATGGAAATTGTTACCAGTTGGATGGAAGAAGGGATACAGCAAGGAAGAGAACAAGGAGAGTTAGCCATCATTCAGCGCCTATTAATACGGCGACTTGGTGGGGTAACTCCTCAACTGCAAGAGCGCTTGCGGCTGTTATCCCTGACTCAACTGGAGGATTTGGCGCTCGGCGCTACTAGATTTTTATACTGAGGAAGATTTATTGAGTTGGTTACAACAAATGGATGATGGTACGCACTCTCAATAAAAGATCTTGCGGAAAGTGTACAATGATCGCATCACATAGTATTTTTGTACTATTGTTCATCTGGTTTACATGCTCGGAAAGCGATCGCGTGATATGCACAGGCGATCGCTTTCATTCAATGGGGAATGGGGAATGGCGATCGCTCTCACCCCAGGCAGCAAACGATGAGAGCAGCGTATTCTGTAGTGCCCGTAGAATACCTTAAACTTGCACCTTGTTTAGCTTAGGGTTTAAGCACGATTTTGATACAGTTGTCCTTCTTGTGCTTGAAAATTTCGTAGCCGTGCGGTGCTTGCTCTAACGGTAGACGATGGGTGATCACGAACGATGGATCGATATCGCCATTTTGAACGTAATCGAGTAACCGGCGCAAGTACCGATGAACGTGTGTTTGTCCTGTTTTCATCGTCAAGCCTTTATTCATGAAAGCGCCCATCGGCATCTTGTCCACAAAGCCAGTGTAAACACCGGGAACGGACACAGTGCCACCTTTGCGACAGGCAACGATCGCTTGTCGCAGTACATTCGGGCGATCGGTCTCTAGACGTGCCGTCTGCTTCACCTTGTCGTAGAAGCCTTCCAAACCCAGACCGTGAGCTTCCATTCCCACAGCATCCATTACCGAATCTGGACCGAGACCACCCGTCATTTCTTTCAGGGCTTCACCCACCTCGACTTCCTCATAGTTCAGGACTTCTGCTCCGCCGTCCTTCGCCATCTGAAGGCGTTCGGGAACTCGATCAATCGCAATGACGCGCCCAGCACCCAGCATAAAAGCGCTGCGGATAGCAAACTGTCCAACCGGACCACAACCCCAAATTGCGACAGTATCTCCAGGCTGGATGTCACAGTTTTCCGCTGCCATATATCCGGTGGGGAAGATATCGGTAAAAAACAGGACTTGTTCGTCGGCTAGTCCATCGGGAATCTTGAACAAACCAACATCAGCAAAGGGAACGCGGGCATATTCAGCTTGACCGCCAGCGTAGCCCCCTGTCAAATGGGAGTAGCCGAAAAGACCCGATGGGGAATGACCCATCATTTCTTCTGCCATCCAAGCGTTGGGGTTGGAGTTATCGCACAGCGACCATAAATCCCGATTGCAGAAGAAACACGAGCCGCAGGAAATGGTAAAGGGGACAACTACGCGATCGCCTTTCTTTACATTCTTGACAGCACTACCCAACTCAACCACTTCCCCCATGAATTCATGACCCAGAATGTCACCCGGTTTCATCGTGGGGTTGTAGCCGTCATAAAGGTGTAAATCAGAACCACAAATCGCCGTTGAGGTGATTTTAACAATCGCATCACGCGGATTAATAATTTTGGGATCGGGTACGGTTTCGACTTGCACTTTATTAGTACCTTGCCAGCAAACTGCTTTCATATGTTGAAATCTCCTAAAGTGTATATCTGATAAATTGTGGAGCGTCTTCGATCCTCACCGCAGCAGCACTGGTTGAGCCTCGATCCGGATGCGAAACAGCGTGTAAGGTTTGTGGCGCAGATCCTGCCCTTGAATGTGCCTAACGACTCATCGGCGGGTAAATAAATGCAACTGACTAACCATTCTTCTATGCCTTTTGAATAATCCTGCGACGGTTCTCTATGTGCAGGTCAGTTCTAAGTTTTAAGGGCTTTCATAAAGTTATCCATGCATAGATCCTGCTTATACGCCTGTCAACAATTTGTACTGAGATCGTAGCAGCGCTCCCACACCTAACCAAGAACGACGACTTGGCTTTCTCTACGGGGATCAAGTCGCCCAAATAACGGCTATAGGCTTTGACATTTGCCTGGGCGCGAATTTCGCGCGATCGCATGGGTGCCATCTTTGCCAGGACGCGTGCATTGTGAACCTAGTCCGGCAACGGGAGCGCTTAATTACTTGTTGGCTGACCCTGGCTCACTGAGCTTGCGGTGCTGTTCGGCATTAAGGGTATCAGGCAAGACATTGCTTACCGCGCCCTGAAGCTTCGTTTTGAGCGAACCTGCGATAATATCGTCTTTACCTGCCATCAGTGCGTCGAAACCTTGCTTGGCAACTTCTGCTGGGTCATCCTTTTTATCCGCGCCCACTTTGGTATCGTCCATCCCCGCACGGTGGAAGAAGTTGGTTTCGGTGGGTCCTGGCATCAACGCGGTGACGGTGACACCTGTGTCCTTCAATTCGCTGCGTAATCCTTCTGAGAATGAGTGCAGAAACGCTTTGGATGCTGCGTAGACCGCCTCAAACGGTCCGGGCATCAGGGCAGCAATGGACGACGTGAACAGGATACGACCTTTGCCGCGCTCAACCATGTCCTTGACGATTCGTTTGGCGAGATGGACAGACGACACAACGTTCAGGTTGATGAGATTAAGCTCGTCCTTCAAGTCAGTTTCGCGGGCAAAGTCGCCGCCAACACCGACACCCGCGTTGATGGCGATCGCATCAAGGGGTCGGTTAGTTGCCTTAATCTTGTTGTAGAGCGTCTCAACACCGTCATAGGTAGCGAGATCAGCTTGCACCGTCTCTACCTTGGCTCCCAGCTCAAGAAAAGCTTGAGCAGCTTCATTGATGCTGGGTCCTGTGGCTGTAACGAGGAGATCAAAGCCGTTTTGGGCGAACTGTTTGGCGAGTTCGTAGCCAATACCGTTAGATGCACCTGTCACGACAGCCAGGGGTCGGGTCAATGAATTGTCCATAACTGTTAAAACTATTATGTCAGTGTTCCACGCTTGGAAAGCACGCCAGTTGCACGCCAGGTGCAGATAGCGCTCGTGACCTCCTTTGGGCGCACTGGCTCCTCAACAGAACTTTACCCTTTGAGGTTCCGATGTCTGCGGCAACGAAAGCATAATCAAAGAACAAAGAAAGCCTTTGAGTCCTGACTTCTCTTTGCACGGCACTGGCTCGATACTTCCAACCGTAACAATCTTAAGGAGTCAACAGTATGATTACGTCTTTCTAAAGAAGTATCGTTACTGTGTATTTGTTGTGTGTTTTAGGTTACTTTTCTCAATTTCTATCCATACTTCTAAGCTCATATAAATAAGGAATACAGCAAGGAGTTAACAATCATTCAACGCCAACTACCAGCGCGACTTGGTGAACTAACTCCTCAACTAGAAGAGCGCCTGCGGCTGTTCTCTTTAACTCAATAGGAGGATTTGGCGCTCGGCGCTGCTAGATTTTTCCACTGAGGAAGATTTATTGAGTTGGTTACAACAAATGGATGATAGTACGCACTCCTAATAAAAGATGTTGCAGAAACTGTACAACGATCGCGTTACATAGTATTCTTGTACTATTGTTCATCTGGTTTACATGCTCGACTGCGATCGCTTGATTATGCACAGGCGATCGCTTTCACTTCAAAATTATTTAGTCTAAATAGTTCGCACAACTTGAAAATTAACAGCTTTAGCAATTTTTAAACCGCGTTAAGGCGACTGAGGAAGGTACGCAGGCGATCGCTTTGAGGATGTGAGATTACCTCATAAGCTGGTCCTTGTTCTGCCACAACACCTTGATCCATAAATATTACCCGATGCGCTGCTTCTCGCGCAAACTGCATTTCATGAGTGACAACTACCATTGTCATTCCTTCGGCGGCTAGTTGCTGCATCACTTGCAATACTTCGCCCACAAGTTCTGGATCTAAAGCGCTGGTAGGTTCATCAAATAGGATAATCTGAGGATTCATGCACAAACTACGAGCGATCGCTACCCGTTGCTTTTGTCCGCCCGAAAGTTGTTCCGGATATGCAGATGCTTTGTCAAAAAGTCCGACTTTTTCTAAATACAACCCCGCTAGTTGAGCGCTTTCTTTCGGTGTTTTCCCTAATACTTTACGAGGTGCTAGTGTCAGATTTTCTAGTACAGAAAGATGGGAAAACAAATTGAATTGCTGGAAAACCATGCCTACCTGCGTCCGCAGTTGACGTAGTTGCCGATTACTGAATTTTTTGCTGTGTAGCTCAATACCATTTACACTAAGATGCCCCGCATTAATTGTTTCTAAACGATTGAAGCAGCGTAGTAAAGTACTTTTACCACAACCAGAGGAGCCAATAATTGCCACAACTTCGCCTCTGTTGATTTCGCCGCTGATTCCTTTGAGAACTTTGAGGGAACCAAAGTTTTTCTCGATGTTGTCAAAACTGATGGCGACGGTGGAATTTTTCATTTCCTTTGTTAAATAAACTACATTTGATTGTAATCTGATCTAAATTTAGATAATTGTTTAGTGATTGACTTTATTTAACGAACCGCGAAGATACGAAGTAGCTTGTCGAAGACTAGACGCGAAGGGCGCGAAGAAAATGAACAGAGGTATGACTGGTTTGAGGGTTGTCGGTAGGCTGCGCTTGAGTCTGGTGATTGGATTAAGTTGTCTGCTGCTGTTGCTGGGTGGTTGTAGTTTCAATAATGATGTTAGTGGTGCTGTGAAAACTTTGAAGGTGGCGAATCAACCAGCTTTTCCGCCTTTTGAGTTTCAAGGGGAAGGCGGTAAGTCAGAAGGTTTTTCGATTGATTTAATGAATGCGATCGCACAGGCGGCGAATTTTAAAGTTGATTGGCAAAGTATACCTTTTGATGGCATGATACCAGCATTGCAAGCAAATACTATAGATGCGGCGATTAGTTCTTTCACCATTACAGAAGAACGCGCAAAGGCTGTTTCTTTTTCGCGTCCTTATTTTAAGGCGGGGTTATCGATCGCCATCCGCGATAACAACAAAGATATTTCTACTTTTGAAAGTCTGAAAAATAAAAAAATTGCTGTAGGAATTGGCACAACAGGCGCTAAAAAAGCTAAGGAAATTACTGGGGCGCAAATTCGCACTTTTGATACTGCACCTGTAGCTTTGCAAGAATTAGTCAACGGTAATGTCGATGCAGTAATTAATGATGCGCCTGCTACTTTATACGCTATTAATACGGGCAATCTCAAGGGAATTAAAGTAGTAAGTAAACTACTGACAGAGGAGTATTATGGTATTGCCATACCAAAAAACTCGCCCAATCTAAAAGTAATAAACGATGGTTTGGAAAGAATACTGCAAAATGGGACTTATGCCCAAATATACCAAAAATGGTTTAAAGCCCAACCGCCAGCATTACCGTTGAAATTAGCATTTCAAAATGAGACAGGCGCTAGCAAATCGGGAATAGTAGGCTCAATTGGCATAATTTTGCAGTATTTTCCCATTTTATTACAGGGAGCGTTGGTATCAGTGCAACTGACGATATTTTCTGTAGTGCTGGGTTTAATTGGCGGTTCTCTAATTGGGATTATCCGCCTTTCGCATATTACGCCGGTGCGTTGGTTCGCGAGGGCGTATGTAGATTTTTTCCGGGGAACGCCTTTGCTTGTGCAGATTTTTATGATTTACTTTGGATTGCCGGCGATCGCCCAAGAACTTGGTTTCACTTTCAACTTAAATCGTCTAGCAGCAGCAGTCATCGCCTTAAGTTTGAATGGCGCCGCCTACATTGGGGAAATCGTCCGTGCTGGTATCCAATCAATTGAAATTGGGCAATCGGAAGCCGCACAATCACTAGGTTTAAGTTCTACAGAAACAATGCGCTATGTGATTTTTCCCCAAGCTATACGCCGAATGTTACCACCTTTGGGTAATGAATTTATTAGTTTGCTTAAAGATACTAGCTTAGTTGCGATTATCGGTTTTGAAGAATTGTTCCGACAAGGGCAATTAATTGTAGCAGAAAACTTTCGCCCCTTTGAAATTTATGCGTCTGTGGCGGTAGTTTACTTATGCTTGACACTGCTTTCTTCACAACTGTTTAGCCGATTAGAAACTTGGATGAATCCGGTTAAGCGATCGCCCAAATCTTGAAATTATTCGTAGTCATGGCTACCCTACGGGAAAGCTTCTCTTCTCCTGTCGGAGACGCTGCGCGTAGCTTGCTTCCCCGAAGGGGTACGAGACGCTACGCGAACGCTAACAGCCCTCATAAAGATTTCAGGACTTCAGCCCCGACTACGAATTTTCCTTTACTTATACAAACTCCTATATTCCCAAGGATTGATAAACTTAGCATCACTCCAAACGCCGCGCTTTTGTTGCTTCGCCTCAGCTTCGGCTTGTTCAACTAAGTCTCTACTGGGACACTTATTTAAGTAAGGACGATACGCTTTTGCTAAACCTTCACGCAGCAATACTTGTTGTACTAAAGTACCATTTTTTAAACGCACTTCCGCTACTTTTCTTCCATAACGATCGCTATCAGTAATATTCAAAGTAACGCGATCGCTACTTTGTTGCACTAGTTGCTGCACTCGTTCTTGCGCTTTCGCACCCCAACTAAATTGATTGCGATCGCTAACACGTTTACTTTCCCTTTCTTTTTTGGAATGCGGTACTTCTGGCGCATCCATACAAGCAAAGCGCACGGTAATCTTGTTACCTTTAGCATCTTTCACTGTCAGAGTATCACCATCGCTGATTCTTTCTACCACATCTCCCGAAGGTGGGAAAATACGGTCACATCCCATCAAAGATAAAATCAGGATAGCTGTACAAAACCAAGTTAGCGATCGCTTAGTTAATTTCTTCATTTAAACCTACCAAAATCCTCCTGTGGGATGATACTACCAAAATGCAAAGCTACTATGTCTAACTTTTATTTCTCATGGTAGAGAAGTTCGAGGTAGGCAAAATCACGATTTTATAACAAAGTAAAGTTATCATTCAAATTATCTTTGATTAGTATAGGTAATGTAGACGACGCAAACGCTCATCGGGAATCTTTGATGAACTTATTTACGCACTTCATGCATTTGCTGGGTTCTGGTGCTGCTGCTTATTACTCTGCGAGTCAGATTCGCGATCGCAAAACGCGCCCAAATGTCCTGGCGGGATTCCAACTGGCTGAATCTGGTTCAGTACCTTTTCTGGAAGCCCTTAGCCAACGCGCGGCGAAGGAAGGCGATACCTGGCTTGCGGAAAAACTCGCAAAACACGCATCAGATGAAAATAGGCACGGTCAAATTTTTGCCCATGCTTTAAAACAGCTTAATAAACAAGTGATTGATTTTAAGAGTTTGCCGAAAAAGACAGACGAAAAGAAATCACAACAGAATCGCAGTCCCTTTTTTGCCGCGTATTTTCAGGGTTATCCTCAAGAACAGCTAAAACCGGACTTAATTGACTGGAATGTATTCATGGCTAGCACCTACATTTTAGAATTGGATGCTAGCAAAGACTTTGAGCGGATGGCGAATGTATTACCCGATGATAATCCAAGCGATCGCAACTTGAAGTCAGGAATGTTAAGCATTGCCAAAGATGAAACTGGTCATGCTGCTTATCTCTACGAGGCAATGATGCGGCGGATGCCTGCTGCTGAAGTTGAAAAACTCGTGTATGAGTGGCGCACCCGCAAGATAAACGCCTTGTTAGCGATGCTTGGCGGTATCTTCCAGCGCCAAGAAAATCCACCTTCCTTAGTAAAGGATGCTGCACCAACACAAAACGAGCCTGAGTTGATTGCTGCTTAACAGTTAAGCTAAAAGGTAAAAGTAAAAATATTTCCGTTGACTTTTACCTTTTCTTGTTCTAAACGTTAGCAAACATGCTCAACATCGTTAACAGTACAACTAATCCACATACCCAAAGTACTAATGACCCCCAACTAACAGAATCTTGTTGTACTCTCTGCCATAAATTGGTAACTAAGTTATTACGAACAGCCATTTTATCTTCTCCAATTTTTCTTAAGCCTGTACTAAACTCGCTCAATCGAGCCTACACTCAGTAAAATCAAATTAATCCTTGAGAGTATCAAAGCTCTCAATTGCTCACTCTCTCACACTAATCAACTGAAATTTAAATAAATACAGAAATGCAGCAAGAGCTAACGCCTTGCCTTGCCAAAAAAAGACTTACAAAAAGAAAATTTTTTCTTTAACTTAAACTTTATCTTCGCATAATTAAGCCTTGACACTAAGCAATTTAATCAACTTGAAAAAATTCTTAACGCTTGTTTGCAGTTGTCAAGATATTAGTGTTATTAGAAACCACAAAACTACGCAATATCTTTTTGGAGTTACATTTGCCACTCTGAGCGATCGCCTCAAGCTTACAGCGCTTTTGGTGAGCATAAACTACAAACCACACTCGTTGGGGCTATTCTGTGCTGTGCCCCTACAACACTGCCCGGTGTTCTAACGAATTGAAAACTGCTGTAATAGCTAAATAATCAACAAATAGTATACAAATGTAACGCCGCATTCATCAGGACTCAGTATAAGCTATGCAAAAATTCCAGATTCAACTACGTGTTCGGCACTACGAAATGGATGCTCTCGGACACGTCAACAACGCAGTCTACCAAAACTACTTAGAACAGGCAGCTATTGAACATTCAGAACACTTAGGCTTAACTTTGGACTTGTATCGAGAATTGGCAGGCGTATTTGTCATGAGGCGAGTAGAGATTGACTATCTGCGCCCAGCTGTTGCAGGCGATACCCTGGAAATCACCACCTGGCTACAGGAAATGCGCGGCACCCGTGCCATCCGGCGCTACGAAATCCGCAAACAAAACCAAGACGATTTATTAGTCACTGCTGAGGCGCTATGGGTATGGGTGGAAGCCAAGACAATGCGCCCGCGACCGATTCCTAGTGTGCTGTTAGACACATTTTTGCAAACGCAACACGCAAAAAGTTAGGAGTTATTAGTTAAGAATACGCTTGCGGCTTGCGCCGAGGTTCCCCTTTCCAGCGTGGGAGAGAAGTTGGGGGTAAGGTCATTGAACGCAACGCCTGTATAATTTTGCCATTAAGCCGTTTAATGTGTAAATTTGATTGAGAAGCAAATAGTTAGGAGTGCAGATAACCGCAACTACGATGTTTATTGTCCAAAATGTAAAGCTGTAGGAACTGCAATCAAAATTAGGCGAGTAAATCACGATTCTCAAATCAAAATTATGGAGCAAAGTCAGCAACACCAGCGCCGCGCCGCAGCTAAAGAGTTTCTTCAATCCCTCAACGAGTTGGAGAATATGTTACAAGATTCGACTGAGGAGCAAGAAACTCCCACATTAGATACTAGTACAACCAGTGATGCCGAACTAGTTGAAAATCTGGCGGATATTGATCTAGAGGCTTTTGAGGACGCCGTTGCTGATATCGAACAATATATGCGAAATAAGTCAAAAAATAGTTTTAATAGTTAATGACTAAAAGTTTTTTGCCGTTGGACTTCGTACAACATTAAAGCAGCTGCGATCGCCACATTCAATGACTCAACCCCTGGACTCAGGGGTATTTTCACTTCTATATCTGCCATTGCGGCTAAAGAAGCTGACAAACCCGCACCTTCATTCCCCAATAAAATTAAACTTGGTTTTCGCCAGTCTACTTGCCAATAAGTTAAAGTCGCACTTGGCAAAGTTGCCACAATCTGCATTCCCGCTTGCTTGGCTTCTCGGACTGTATCTTTTAAGTCTTGACTCACCGCCATAGGTAAGCGAAACCACTGCCCAGCACTGGCACGTAACACCTTTGGATTATCTAAATCTACACTATCCGCACTCAGCCACAGCCCTGATGCCCCAGCCGCCGCCGCAGTCCGAATCATCGTCCCTAAGTTGCCAGGATCTTGCACAGTTTCCAAAGCTAGCACCATACCAGTAAACGGAACTTTTGCTATTGCATCGCCTCGTTTGGCTGTAGCGACAACACCATCCGGTTGCACTGTCGTAGCGATCGCACTCAAGACTTCCTGACTGACAATTTCTGGGCGATCGCATTGGCGACAAGCTTCCTCCCACAGTGCAGAATGAGCCGCTTGCCATTCTGGGGTACAACACACCACCGCTAGGGGATAATTCACCGCACAAGCTTCTTCCAGCAGGTGCGTCCCTTCCAGTAAAAACAACTGCTGATTGTCACGCTCCTTCGAGGAGTGCAATTTCCTAATTTGCTTTACAAGGGGATTCTGTAAACTAGTTAACACGATTTTAGATTTTATATTTGGGATTTTCGATTAATCCAAAATCGGCAATCGAAAATTCCAAATTAGGATGCGGAACCCGGGACTTGAACCCGGAAGCCTTGCGGCACTAGAACCTGAATCTAGCGCGTCTGCCAATTCCGCCAGTTCCGCTGGCATTTTTTATTCACCGTTTTTTACTATTACTCATTTTTTAGCTTTTGTCAACTCACTTCTCGCATGTGGGAATTGCCGAACTAGATGGAAAATTTTTCTTTGATTCCCCATATTCTTTACTGAGTAGTGAGTTTTGCTTGCGTGGGATACTCTGGATTATTTTGTGCATAAATTTGAAAATGCTTATAAAGCTTTCTCATACTGGTTTTCGCTGACTATTTAACACAAAATAGATGCCTGACCTAACGCAAAAATGTACACAAATTAAATCTTTACTGTAGAATCGAAACCAACTTCAAACCTTTAAAGTCATAGAATTTCTTTTGGAGGGTAGGCTTATTAATCGTTTTACCAGCTTACCAGATGCTAAATCCTCACCAGAAGCAGACTCCTCAGTCTTGCAAATTTGGGGTGGGCATCGTTTGCGAGGTCATGTAAAAATTAGTGGGGCAAAAAATTCAGCACTGGTGATCATGGCTGGAGCCTTACTATGTTCGGGAGATTGTCGCATCCGCAACGTTCCGTTATTGGCTGACGTGAAGCGGATGGGTCAAGTTTTATCAGCTTTGGGTCTTCCCGTACAGCAACACGACGATATTTTAGATATCAACGCCAGCGTCATTACAACATCAAAAGCCCCCTACGAACTAGTTACCCAACTGCGGGCAAGTTTCTTTGCCATTGGCGCAATTTTGGCACGACTGGGAGTAGCGCAAATGCCGTTACCAGGTGGTTGTGCAATTGGCGCAAGACCAGTTGATCTGCATGTCCGGGGACTACAAGCGATGGGAGCCGAAGTGCAGATTGAGCATGGCATTTGTAATGCTTATGTCCCAGGGAGCAATGCTAGGCTCAAAGGAGCCAAAATTTACCTCGACAGCCCCAGCGTCGGCGCAACCGAAACCTTAATGATGGCGGCTACCCTTGCCGATGGCGAAACGACCCTGGAAAACGCCGCACGAGAGCCAGAAGTAGTCGATTTGGCGAATTTCTGTAACGCGATGGGAGCGAAGATTCACGGTGCAGGGACGAGTACGATTACAATCGTTGGTGTCCCCAAGTTGCATTCTGTTGACTACAGCATTATTCCCGATCGGATTGAGACAGGGACATTTTTAGTCGCTGGAGCCATCACGCGCTCAGAAATTACTCTGTCGCCAGTGGTACCAGACCATTTGATACCAGTACTTGCAAAACTGCGGGATATTGGCGTGCCCATAATTGAGGAAGCGCCTGATTGCTTACGCATTTTGCCAGCGGAAAACTTGAAGGCAACGGATATTGAAACGTTACCTCATCCAGGCTTTCCCACGGATATGCAAGCACCGTTTATGGCTTTGCTCACCCTAGCTGAAGGCGACAGCCTGATCAACGAATCTGTGTTTGAAAATCGCTTGCGTCACGCCTCCGAGTTGAATCGCTTAGGGGCAGACATTCGCGTCAAAGGTAACGCCGCCTTCGTCCGGGGAGTACCGATGTTATCCGGCGCACCTGTGTTAGGTACAGATTTGCGAGCATCAGCAGCCTTAGTCTTGGCAGGACTGGCGGCTGAAGGCAAAACTACAATTCAAGGATTGCGTCACCTTGATCGCGGCTACGATCGCCTTGATATGAAGTTGCAGCAATTGGGAGCTAAAATCCTGCGCGTCAGCGAAACAGCGACAGATGCAGAATTACCCCCAAAAGCGAGTAATCCGGAAACGTCGATTTCAACGTAGTGGTTTATGTCAGACATTTTGAGAGGTTGTGAAAATTCGTAGTCAGCGCTTAAGCCCTTGAAATTGAGCGCTCTTCTCGCTCACTACGAAAACATCAAAAGTAGTAGGTAGGGCATCTGCCCTGCCTAATTCTCGTTATACTAGCTGTGGGAGGCTGTATATATCAGCAGCCCTATCCCACCCTTTCGTTCTTTAAAGCTGGCGAGTGCTATGTCCTTCTTCAAGACTCAGCTGATTGGTGTAAAAGCAGATTCTTTTCGTCATCCTTTAGACCTAGAAGCAACTCTTGCTCTCAAGCAGATACCTGGCATAGACATGATCATACGGAATTTGCTTGGACCAGTGGCAGAGCAGGTTTTTTATGTAGAAAATATTGCCTCCAGCGTTTTGGTCGGCGAACAACAATTGCCTGATTTACACAAGCTGTTGTTAGAAGCCTGCAAAATATTGGATATGGAGCCGCCCCAACTTTATATCCGCCAACATCCGGCTCCCAACGCTTACACTTTTGCCATGCGCGGCAAGCAGCCTTTTATTGTCGTACACACCTCTCTGATTGATATACTCACTCCAGAGGAAATTCAGGCAGTCATTGCCCATGAGTTAGGACATCTCAAGTGTGATCACAGTGTTTACCTGACTCCGGTAAATTTATTGGTGTTAGCAGCCGCAAGTCTACCGACTGTAGGAGCAGTGCTAGCACAAACAATACAGGCACAACTTTTAGAATGGGTACGCTGTGCTGAGTTTACATGCGATCGCGCCGCATTGCTAGCAACCCAAAATCCCAAGGTTGTCATGTCAGTGTTGATGAAGCTTGCCGGTGGTTCCCCAACATTAGCACCACAACTCAACCTCGATGCCTTTGTTGCCCAAGCTCGCGCTTACGATGACATTAGCAAGACAGAACTGGGCGAAATGGTTAAAGTAGCCCGCACCGCTCAATTATCGCATCCAGTGCCAGTACTGCGGGCGCGAGAAATTGACCGATGGGCAAGCAGCAAAGAATATCAAAATTTATTGTTGCACTCGTCAGAAAAAGAGTATACTAATAAAGTTGCACCCAAGGGCGGGTGGCGAAACTGGTAGACGCACCACACTCAAAATGTGGCGACCTTGCGGTCATAGGAGTTCGATTCTCCTCCTGCCCACTTCCAAAAAAGTTCATAAATAGCCGATTCTAGGTAAGTTACCTGGGCACTTTTGGCAATCAAGAACGAATTGCTCCCGCTTTAGGCGATTAACGATCGCTCTTAAACAATAGACCTATGAGCAAAAATCCAAATAAGACTAATTGGAATCACAGGTAAACACAGATAAATATCGGTGTACAAAAAGTGTTTATCTGTGGTTCGATATAGAAAATACTGAAGGAATGCAAAGATTGTCTCATCATTACCCATCATGTCCTTGTATCGCTGCCAGCGACTATCAGGCATCAATTAAAGTATAAATATAAAATATAGCTCATTTGAGGGGAAAATAGGACTTAAAACCTTGCTCAATAAAG
>CAXTNZ010000003.1:16407-54091 GCA_964245695.1 uncultured bacterium
ATAAAGAGTTAACCCTCTTTGTATTCAGTAATATATTCATTAAATAAATTTATATTGTAGATTTGGAAATTCATAGATTTAATTCCGGATAAGCATTTAAACATGGTGAATCTATTTAAGATGTCTGCGGAACACCTATTTATCGCCAAATACCGTTCAGTTAAAAGTTATCGGTGTAAGTTTTAGGCTGTGTAGATTTCGTATTTCTCGTCTCTACATAGGTTGATGGTAGGTAAATTATTTTAACTGAACCGTGTTGATTTATCGCCACCAGTCAAGGCTCTGTGTGTGAAATTAAAGGAGGAAGTATGTTATTTACCATTTTGATTTGACGAGCAAAGAACTATGAGATAAAATAGAAATGCTAATTATTACTAACAAGCCGAAAATTGCTCATCAACTCGGCAGTTACACAGGTTTAGTTCTTCTAGTATGTGTAGGTTTATCTTTATAACCTAAGAAAGGAGAATGATTATGCGATTGAAAAGATGGGAATCTCCCCGTCGAGAAGGCAGAAACGATAAAGGCAAAGGCGGTTCCGCTAGACAGCGACAACTCAAGAAACAAAGGCAAATGCTGCGAAAAAGGCTGAAAGAAGGCAACAATCCAGAAAACAGCAAAAACAATAGACAGGGGGAAGAAAAATTAATCTTCCCCCTATTTTTTTAGGCTTTCCTTCAACATAAATAAAGTTTGTGTCCTCACACCATAGAGTGAAAATTAAAGCATCATTGGAGCTATTTATAAGCACCTTGTTTGCCTATTAATAACAATATTAAATAGAAATTATAATTATTATTTGCAATCCTTAAGCATTAATCTTTGGCAGTTTTACTGTCGAGGATTTTGCTTAGATGCTTAACTATTTGTGCAGAGTAAATATTTCTTTTTCTATTTTTAGAGTTATTATAATGCTAACATTAAGAAATCATCAAGTAAATATAAAGTTATTATAAAGTTAGCAGAGAAATCACTAAATGTGCTTCATTTTAGAGTAAATTACTATACAGGCTAATGTGATTGAATTATTACCAGGGAAGCCCAAAATTTACTGTTAAAGCTATTGCATCTCCATGTGTTAACTACAACCATGCTCCAAGCCTGGAAAAAAGTCAGGAGTGATTAAACCTGACATTTTCAAGATCTGGAATGGTCTAGTAGTTGTTGTGATTTTTTGTTTGACACAAGGAGTGACCTATGGTAGTAGGAGTTTTTTTACCTACTCAAAGAGTGCTTGATTTTCCGATTACTGCGTTACGCTTTGAAGATCAAATACAAACAATACTGAGGTGGGCGATCGCTCGCGAGAGCAAGACTGTATGTGTAGCCAACGTACACATGCTCATGGAGGCTCATTGGAATCCGGAGTTTGCCAATGTTTTAAACAATGCGGATGTAATTACTCCTGATGGGATGCCTTTAGTTTGGATGATGAGGCTTTTGGGAGCGCGTTACCAAGACCGCGTAGCAGGGATGGATGTTTTCTTAGCATTGTGTAAGCTAGCTCAAACAGAAAACGTAAGTGTTTTCTTTGTGGGTTCTCAAACAGACATTCTTTCGAGAATGCGAAACAGGTTAGATCAGGAATTTCCTAAGCTGAAAATTGCGGCGATGGAACCCTTACCCTTTCGTCCTTTGACTGAAACAGAAGACGAAGCTCTGATTAAAAAGATTAACGAAAGTGGTGCTGGTTTAGTGTTGGTATCCCTGGGGTGTCCAAAACAAGAAAATTGGATGGCTCAGCATAAAGATAAAATCCACGGGGTAATGATTGGCGTCGGTGGAGTTTTCCCTGTTTACGCAGGAATCCATAAACGCGCACCCCGCATGGTGCGAGATTTAGGTTTTGAATGGCTGTATCGGTTGATGCAAGAACCTCGCCGCCTCTGGAATCGTTATACAAAAACCATTCCAGCTTTTATGTGGTTGGCTTTTAAGCAACTGTTGATGTCGAGTTCTTTTAGTACCCGATTTAATCTTCGTGAACGGTACTTGGGATGGAGGGATTAGTAAGTTGATAGACATCTAAGTTACCCATTGAGGCTAATCCAGAAATGGGCATAGAAATTCACGGGTTTTCCCTAAGCTGAAAATATGCAACTTACAGTAATTTTCAATTATATGAACCACAATCATGGAGACCTAACCCCCCAACCCTCTTCCCTAGGAGGGAACGGGGAGAAATCAAAGCCTCTCTCCTCTTAGGAGAGAGGAATGGAAGCGAGGTCTACGTGTGGTCTATTTATGTGAAAAACGCTGTAAATGCACATTAGCTTAATTGTGGTGATTTAAGGTTTGCCAATCATTCCTTGCCAAAAAAAGTCCGATAATAACCGAGGTGATATGACTAAATCAAAACTTCAGCCTACAGTTGCTGTTGAACCCCACAGGGCACATCATGTACCCTCTGCCACCATTTTTTGATGCTTTTGCATCAAATTGAGTAGTTATGCCGTATCAGTGTGCAGCGGGTTTTTGCAGAAAATTCCCAGCGGTATCAGTAGATTTTCTGATGAGAATTTCCGGAACATCAGGAAAGCCGCTGAAAGTATGTGACAGAATTTTCTACGAGGAAACACCAATAACATCTATTATCAGGGAAGCGTCGAACCATACAAGATAAACATATTTTTCGTGATATTTCGTAGTGTTCTAGGTTGCCCAAATTTAGATGATGTGAGCCATACAGAGTTTTCAAGCTCAAATTTCAACTTTGACCTAATTGTTTTTGACGTAGCAGTTTCTTTAAAGCTTAAATAAAAATGCAGACAAAGTTACAAATATCTCCTGATTCCAGTATTACTGAAAGAAGTAACTAGAGAGATGACCAAAATAAGTATTATTTCTGAGATTCAGATATTTGGCTGCAAACAATCGCGCGTTGTCTAGTTGATGCAACATACAGGTAAGTAGATGAACAGCAAAGAACTCATCATCGAGTCGGGTCGAACTGAGAGCCAGTACTGGAAAGACCTGTGGAAATACAGAGAGCTATTCTACTTTCTGGCATGGCGCGATATTTTGGTGCGCTACAAGCAGACAGCTATTGGCATGGCATGGGCATTAATTCGCCCCTTCTTAACGATGGTGGTGTTCACTGTTGTGTTTGGAACTTTGGCAAAGCTACCCCCGGAGGGTAATGCACCTTACCCGATTATGGTGTTTGCCGCTTTGCTACCCTGGCAGTTTTTCTCTGGAGCGTTAACTGAATGCAGCAACAGTTTAGTTGCTAACTCGAACCTGCTTTCTAAAGTCTACTTTCCCCGGTTGATTGTGCCAACGAGTGCAGTGATTGTCAGCTTTGTAGATTTCTTGATATCTGGTATGATTTTGCTCGCTTTGATGGCATATTACAACTTTGTACCCGATTGGCGCATCCTCACTCTGCCACTGTTTATTCTCATTGCCTTTGCCGCGTCGATAGGTGTGGGATTGTGGCTAGCGGCTTTGACGGTGGAGTATCGGGATTTCCGCTATATCGTCGGGTTTCTAGTCCAGTTTGGTTTGTACGTTTCTCCTGTAGGTTTTAGTAGCAAGATTATTGCTGAACGATATTCTGAACAGGTGCGGCTGCTGTATTCGCTCAACCCGATGGTAGGAGTAATCGACGGTTTCCGCTGGGCGATTTTGGGCGGCGAGTCGCAGATATATTTACCTGGGTTTGCGCTGTCTCTGGCTCTGGTGGTTCTGCTGCTGTTGAGCGGTATTTGGTACTTCCGCAGAATGGAACGCACTTTTGCAGACGTGATTTAAGTAGGAGTTAGACAAATGTCAGATACTGTAATCCGCGTAGAGAATTTAGCTAAGAAGTACATTCTTGGACATCAGGAAGAGGGGAGTAGTTACAAAACATTTCGTGGGGCAATTACCGATGCGGCGAAGTCTGTTGGTAGTGCGCTAAATCCCCGTGCCAAGAAGGAAGCAAGAACCGCCAAGGGGGAGTTTTGGGCACTGAAGGATGTGTCGTTTGAGATTAAACAGGGCGATAGAGTAGGCTTTATTGGGCGTAATGGTGCTGGTAAATCAACACTACTGAAAGTTCTCAGCAGAATTACGGAACCGACCAGCGGTTCTATCCGGATTAAGGGCAGAGTTGCCAGTTTATTAGAAGTGGGAACGGGTTTTCACCCAGAGCTTACTGGCAGGGAGAATATCTTCCTCAATGGTGCAATTCTGGGGATGAGTAAGGCAGATATTACCCGTAAGTTTGATGAAATTGTTGCATTTTCAGAAGTAGAGAAATTTTTAGATACGCCAGTGAAGCGGTATTCGTCAGGAATGTATGTACGGCTTGCTTTTGCAGTAGCTGCACACTTAGAACCTGAGATTTTAATTGTAGATGAAGTTTTAGCGGTAGGAGATGCACAGTTTCAGAAAAAGTGCTTAGGAAAAATGGAGGATGTAGGTAAGGAGGGACGAACTGTATTATTTGTTAGCCACAATATGGGGGCTATGGGAAGTTTATGTAATCGAGGAGTTTATTTAAAGCATGGTCAGGTTAAGTACAGTGGATTAATAGATGAGGCTATCAAAGATTATTTATTGTCATCATTCCAAAAAGATAGTTCTTATGCTCCTGGTGTGATTTTTAAAAGAGAATTTATCAAAGCCAAATCAAATGGTTTTCAAATCTTAGAAATTACATTGTTAGATCAAGAACTTGGGCTTAAGTCAATTGTGAAAACTTGGGATTCTCTTAGAATTAGGATTCGGTATTACTCTCCCAGGCAAATTTCTATTGGTTCTGTAGAATTATCGATTTCCACATTTTCTGGCAACAAGCTAATGCAATATTCAACACAGCCTTTAAGTGATTTTAAGCTTTCACTTCCAGAAGGAGAAACTTACACTGATTGTATTATTCCTTGCCTTCCATTAGCAGCTGGAAACTATACGTTAAGCGTGGGATTAGCAGTACCCATGATTGAATGGTTATGTTGGGAAGAAAGTATTGCCACACTAGAAGTAACTGAAAATGATGTTTACCAGTCTAAGGTTCCCCCTAACCAAGAAAGAACCCCTATAGCAATAGAACACTATTGGGAGTCTCCTTTGATATAAATTTTTTCAAACTTTTGAATCAAGTTGCTTTTTATATATTCTTTATTGTCGAGCGAGCGCTAGCTATTACAAATCTTTTGATGTTGTGTCCAACATAACCAATCCTCTTTCAGGAGACTTTAGCCTCATGAAGATCGCTTATGTAACTACCTACGATGCGACGGATGTTCGGCAGTGGTCAGGTTTAGGTTATTACATACCTCAATCTTTGAAAAACCAATCTTTATCAGTTGAGTATATCGGCTCTTTAAGGGAAAGGTATTCACGACTTTCTAAGGTAAAGGGACGTTTATACGGCAGTTTTTTTCACAAAACATATCTGAACGACAGAGAACCTCTCATTCTCAAAGACTATGCATGTCAAGTTAGGAAAAGATTATCTAGTCTTGATGCGGATATAGTATTTAGTCCAGGAACAATTCCGATTGCTTATCTTGAATGCAATCAGCCTATAGTTTTTTGGACAGATGCTACGTTTGCCGGAATGATAAATTTTTATCCGCAGTTCAGCAATTTATGCAAAGAAACTATTAAAAATGGCAATGCAATGGAACAATCTGCTTTAGAAAGATGTAATTTAGCTATTTATTCATCTGACTGGGCTGCTAAAACCGCTATTGCAAATTATAAAGTTAATCCTTCAAAAGTAAAAGTTGTTCCCTTTGGGGCAAATATTGAATGTGATAGGAACATTGATGATATAAAGGCACTATTGGAGTCACGACCCTCAGATAAATGCAAATTGCTATTTTTAGGTGTGGAGTGGTTCAGAAAAGGAGGAGACATAGCTCTTGAGGTGACTAAACAGTTGAACAACGCAGGTGTCAGTGCAGAGCTAACAGTAGTTGGATGTCAACCAGTTATAGATGGTTCTCTTCCAACCTATGTCAAAGTTTTAGGTTTCATAAGTAAGTCAACAAAAGAAGGAAAACAACAACTTGATAGACTACTAGCTGAATCTCACTTTTTAATCTTGCCTTCCAGATCTGAGTGTTATGGAGTTGTTTTTTGCGAGGCTAACTCGTTTGGGGTTCCTTGTATATCCACGAATGTTGGTGGAATAGCAACAATTATTAAGGACGGTTTGAACGGGAAGTTATTTTCAAAAGATGCTGAAATTGCTGAGTACTGTAAATATATCTCTGATATTTTCTCTAATTATTCTCAGTATCAGTGCTTAGCTCTTTCTTCGTTTAATGAGTATCAGACCCGCCTCAATTGGTCAGTAGCCGGAAAAACCGTCAAAAGACTATTAAGCCAGTTAATTTAACCCTTAATTTCTTCAGTTTGCCGATTCTAGTAATTATATTTTAAGGTCAATTTGAAACAAGCCCATTATGATTAGCGTTATCACCCCAGTTTACAACGGCGAAAAATTCATTGAATCTTGCATCAAAGTCGTAATCGACCAAAACTGTCCAGATGTCGAACACATCATCGTAGATGGCGGTTCAACAGACCGAACTGTAGAAATCATCAAACAATATGCAGAAAAGTATCCACACATCCGTTGGATTTCTGAAAAAGACCGAGGACAGTCGGATGCAATGAACAAGGGAATTGCGATGGCAAAAGGAGAAATTTTATCAATCCTCAATGTTGATGATTACTATGAGCCAAATGTTTTAAAACGCATATCAAATATATTTAAGACACTACCAGAACCAAGCTTGTTAGTTGGTAACTGTAACACTTGGGATGATGAAGGTAATCTTTTAGCAGTCAACAAACCAGCCAAGTTGAGACTAGCAGATCTGCTATTGGGATGGAGTATTAACCAATTTCCAGCAAATCCATCGGCGTACTATTACCACACTTCTTTACATAAGAAAATAGGACTCTATAAAGTTGACGAACACTATGCTATGGACTTAGACTTTATTCTAAGGGCTGTGCAGGTAGCAACTGTTAGATATGTTGATGAAATTTGGGGAAACTATCGATATTATAAAAATACAAAAACATTTCAAAGCAATGCACGTGGAGAAGCGAGTAGTGTAATGAAAAGTATCATGAAGATTTACCGTAAAGACCTGCCACTGCTTCAGCAATTGCAAATAGCTATTAAATATGATAATGAGATATCTGAAACAGTTAAATACTATCTAAAAAAGATTAAATACTTTATTAAAAATCCTCTGAAGCTATCTTTAACGCTAAAAGCTAAGGTAACCAAAATATTTGGTTCACTGACGTAGCATTATCAACTGTTATATTCACGCTTTACATCTATTTAGTATGTTCCCTTAACGCCTGATGACTCAGATGGCATCAACGATATATGAAAATAGCTATTGTTAGCAAATCTGATAGAAATGGAGGTGGGGCAAGTAGAGTTGCCGAGGATCTCGCTACCTGGTTAAATGATGCCGGACACCCGACCGATCACTTTATTGCCTTTAACTACAAAGAACCGCTTTCATTCCAGCACAGTCTCTATGGAGGAGGTCGTAGAATCAAACTCTGTAAAACAATTCATGAGAAGACGAATGAATTAGGTTTCTATGAATTATTACCTGCTGAATATTGGATAAATTTAAGCTGGGTTCTCGATAATTACGATATTGTCCATTTTCATGATTTATATACTGCGATATCTCCGCTCACTCTAGCTTTAACTTCTCGACGCAAACCCACCTTTTTTACGGTACATGACTGTTCTGCATTTACTGGCGGTTGTTTGTACCCGATGGGATGTGAAAAGTTTTCTAGCCATTGTCACCAGTGTCCCCAATTACCTGCGGGTAAAAAGAAAGATAAAATTCCTGATCGCACAAGAGAAATCCAGACAATCAAACGATGGGTTTCTGGGCAATTCAATATACGTTACATATTTCCAAGCCACTGGATGCTTCAGGAGGCTCAAAAAGCTCTCAAATTCAAAATTTCACCTGTAGTCATCCCGAATAGTCTTGATTTAAAACCTTTTCCTTCTGTCAAAAAGGCGGATGTAAAAATTAGTTTAGGTATTCCAGAAAACCGCAAAGTAGTTGTCATTGCAGCATCATTTTCCCTTGACGATCCCCGTAAAGGTGTGAAATATGCAATTACAGCCCTTCAAAGTGTGTGCGATCTGTCCCCTTTCGTTCTAGTTGTAGGACATTGCAACGATGAGTTGAAACAAGCACTGGAAGGACTTGAGTTTAAAGAAATGGGTTATATAAAAGACCCTAACTTCTTGGCTAAAGTCTACTCCGCAGCAGACGTTATGCTCTTCTGCACCCTTGCCGATAATCTGCCACTCACTGTTATGGAAGCAATGGCTGCATCTACTCCAGTTATTGGTTTTTCCACGGGGGGTGTTCCAGAAATGATTCAGACTGGACGCAACGGCATTCTAGTTGAGCCTGCTAACCAACAGGCATTAAACCAATCCCTGCACCAAGCATTAGTGTCTATGGATTTAGAAGCAATGGGTCAGCAGGCAAGAAGGGATTTAGAAGATAACTTTTCCAGAACTGCATTTATTGAGAGACATCTACAAATCTATCAAAATCTTCCACTTTATGAGTATGTAAATCAATCAGAACAAGCATTAGTGATGTAGGTGAAAAATCAGGGTACTGACTGGAAATCAATTGACAACGCAACCAATTCTACGTGAACTGTTACAGCTTTAAGTAGAAGCCTGAAAATGTTTGAGGATATTATCGTATGATTTGCTCCGCAACTGCAACCCTTCCATCCACTCTCTCAAAGAATTCAGGGAGCGATCGCTTTTACCTCATCTCTGGTTCAGCTCATGTTGCACTCGCTCAAGATATCGCCCATTCTCTCAGCATAAATCTGATTCCCACTATTCGCAAACAGTTTGCCGATGGCGAGATTTATGTCCAAATTCAAGAATCGATTCGAGGTGGCGATGTTTATCTGATTCAGCCTACTTGCCACCCTGTCAACGATCGCTTAATGGAATTGATGATCATGATTGATGCTTGCCGTCGAGCTTCAGCAAGGCAAATCACCGCTGTCTTACCCTACTACGGTTACGCTAGGGCAGACCGCAAAGCTGCTGGACGCGAATCAATCACAGCCAAACTAGTTGCAAATTTGCTTGCAAAGGCAGGAGCTGATCGAGTACTCGCAGTAGATTTACACTCCGCGCAGGTTCAAGGCTTTTTCGACATCCCACTGGATCATATCTACGGTTCTCCTGTTCTTCTAGATTACATCCGAAATAAACACCTCTCAAACGTTGTTGTAGTTTCTCCCGATGTCGGAGGAGTGGCACGGGCACGGGGATTTGCGAAGAAACTTAACGATGCACCACTTGCTATTGTCGATAAGCGTCGCCAAGCACACAACTGTGCTGAGGTCATGAATGTAATTGGTGATGTGCGTGGCAAGACAGCTATTCTCGTAGATGACATGATTGATACCGCAGGTACTATTACTGAAGCTGCCAAGTTACTTCGTCAGGAAGGCGCACAACAAGTTTTTGCTTGTGCAACCCACGCGGTTTTGTCACCCCCTGCAATTGAACGACTAGCGAGTGGTTGTTTAGAAGAAGTAATAGTTACAAATACTATTCCAATTCCAGATGAAAAGCGCTTTCCACAACTAACGGTAATATCTATTGCCGATTTTCTTGGCGAAGCAATTTTTCGTATCCATAAAGAAAGTTCTATCAGTAGCTTGTTTTCATAGAGTAAGTGACTTTTCGAGCTAAGAAAATCAAGCAATGATGTTGATTAGTTAAGTTTTGAATTTTTTGAAAGCAACAGCGAGTAATTATGGTTAAAAAAGTCTACTCATTCGACGTATTTGAGACATGTTTAGTTCGGGTTTGGGCAAAACCAACAGACTTATTTTGGGAATTGGGAGAACAACTAAGGCAACAAAAACTAATCGAGATATCAGCAGATTCTTGGCAGCAGATGCGGATAAAAGCAGAAAGTGCAGCCAGAGATGCCTCGAAAACCGGAGAAGTGACTGTAGAAGAAATCTACCAACAATTAGCTCGTTTTTTGGGTTGGTCATCAACTCAAACTGAACAAGCTATGGACAAAGAAATTGCATTAGAGTTGGCTTCTTTGCGTCCTGTACCCGCTATTCAAAAAAGAATACAAGCACTACAGCAAGCAAATGAGCGGCTCATCTACATGTCAGATATGTATTTATCTGAAGAAACGATTCGGACTTTCCTCAAAGAAAATAATGTCTGGTCACCAGGTAGCAGTTTGTATGTCTCATCCGAAATAGGAATGAGCAAGTCAAATGGTAAATTATTTCCACATTGTCTGGGACAGGAATCAGTCAAACCTTCCCAGTTAACCCATATTGGAGACAACTTGCACTCTGATGTGAAAATGGCGAAAAAACAGGGGGTTAAAGTCGAACCCATCTTGCAAACCCACCTAAATCGCTACGAAGGAACAATTGCTGACACCACACAGCTTCCCTTAAAGTTTAGATCCCTGCTAGCTGGTGCTAGCAGACTTACCCGTTTGCAGTCTCAAGAAACAAGTCATGATAAACAAGTTATTTGGGACACGACAGCGAGTGCAGTTGCTCCGATGTTATTCGGTTTCGTTCACTGGTGCTTAGTAGAAGCGCAAAAAAGAGGGATTCAAAGACTATACTTTGTTGCCAGAGATGGGCAGATATTGCAAAAAATTGCTCAAGTTATCTGCAAAAATTGGGGATTTACAATCGACTGCCGCTACTTATATGGTTCTCGGCAAGCATGGCATTTGCCTGCTCTCCAAGAAATTGGCGAAGTTGAGCTTGACTGGATATTGGCTGACACTCAGGCTGTCACCCAATTTTTATCAATTCGTTCCATGTGTGACCGAGTTAACATATCACCAGATCAAATTAAAGATGTCCTCAGTCACTATGGTTTTTCAGCAGCAAAATGGGATCTTAATCTTCAGCAGCACGAACGTGACTTACTGAAGCAGATTTTCACTGAGAAGGAGGTTACTGAACTTATCATCTCAACGGCTGCTACCTATCGCGAGAAGGCGATAGGCTACTTACGTCAGGAAGGGCTAGACGATGGAGTTCCCTTTGTTTTTGTAGATGTAGGCTGGCGTGGAAGCATACAACGCTCTTTTAGTAGATTACTGGGCATTGCTGGTATCTATCCTGAATCTGGCGTCTGTGGTTTTTACTTTGCCTTGGAAAAGCGGATTAAGCCATTTCAAAATGATCGTTTACTGGCTTATTTCTATGATGTAGACAAACCGTGCGATCGCTATCTTATCTGCCAGTACAGATCCTTTTTCGAGCTTTTCGTTGCAGCGGATCATGGTAGCACTATGAGATACGAGCAACGTGACAATCAGTATATTCCCGTACTTCGTTACCCAAAAAACGAACAAGCGATTAATTGGGGGTTATATGTCTTGCAAGGCGCTGCTGTTAAATTTGCAGAGCAAATGACAACCAACCTGAGTCAGCAAGAATGTACAACTGAACTTTTCCTAAAGACGGCTGAAATTTTGGCAAAAGAACTTGTGCTAAATCCTTCTCCTCAGGAAGCGGAAGTGTTTGGCTCTTTTGTAATGTCTGGAGATTTAACTGAAAATGCCTTCTATGAATTAGCACCGATTTACAGTTTAGCTGATTGGTGGAGACTACTTTATGATAGGCATCCACATGTAGATGTTTGGTTTCCTGCTTCAGTTGCCAGAAGTAACGCCATTGTGAGAAAACTCTTCAAACTGAGGAACAACAGCAAGAACAGGATGATCCTTAAAATAAGGAAAATTTTGGGCGAATTTAAGCGTGATTTTATCCTAAAAGCAATGAAAACCACTTAACATTGCCTTGTATTGTCGTGTTCATCTTGTACGAGCATTGATTTTGTTTCAACAAAGTGTGAAAGTTCCAAACCTCTATTTAGCCTTAAGCAAGGAGAAATTGCATGAAATTTGACTGGTTAATCATCGGTGCTGGCTATTCTGCCTGCGTAATAGCTGAGCGAGTTGCTAATGAGCTTGGGCAGAGAGTGCTGATTGTAGAAAAACGGGATCACATCGGCGGTAATGCTTACGATTACTACAATGATCATGGCATTTTAGTTCATAAATACGGACCCCATATTTTCCACACTAAATCCAAAAAAGTCTGGGATTATCTCTCCCAATTTACTGATTGGAGATATTACCATCACCATGTGCTGGGAGTGGTAGAGGGTAAAAAGGTTCCTATCCCTTTTAATCTGAATTCGCTCTACGCCCTTTTTCCGCCAAAATATGCAGAAAAGCTGGAGAATTTACTTCTTGAAAACTTCGGTTTTGGTGTCAAAGTACCCATTTTGAAACTGCGTGAGAGTGCTAGTGGTGACTTAACCTTTCTAGCTGAATACATTTATGAAAATGTTTTCCTCCGCTACACCATGAAGCAGTGGGGAGTGAAACCAGAGGAACTGGATCGGGCAGTAACAGGACGTGTTCCAGTCTACATCAGCCGGGATAACCGTTATTTTCAAGACCCCTACCAAGCAATGCCCAAGCTTGGCTATACTGAAATGTTCCGCAAAATGCTGGCTAATCCCAACATTAAGGTAATGCTGAATACAGATTACCGCGAGATTATCAACGACGTTAAGTTTGAGCGAATACTCTGCACCGGACCGATTGATACCTTCTTCGATTATATGTATGGCGAATTGCCCTACCGTAGTTTGCGCTTTCAATTTGAGACTTTGGATCAAGAGCAGTATCAAGAGGTTGGTACAGTCAACTACCCCAACGACTACGATATCACCCGCATTACAGAGCAGAAGTATTTGTCAGGACAAACCTCACCCAAAACTACCTTGGTGATGGAATATCCCCAGGCTTATGTACCGGGTAAAAATGACCCCTATTACCCCATCCTCAATGAGGAAAACCGCCAGCGTCTGGATCTTTACCTTAAAGAAGTAGAAAAACTCAACGGTACAGTACTTTTTGCCGGACGACTTGCAGATTACAAGTATTACGATATGGATCACGCAGTGCTGCGAGCGCTGGGTGTGTTTGAGAAACAGATAGCGCAGTAGACCCTGCTGTGAATGACAAATAACATCTGAGCGGGCAAGACATAAACCTTATATTGTCTGAAAAATTTTCTTTTTTCAGACAATATAAGCAAATTATTGAGTCGAAACCCTATTAAATCTGGGTGCTGTATCTGCAAAAAAAATACAAGATGAGTATCAAGTAGGTAAGAACCTCATGAACATTGTTAGTAGAATTCAATTTCCCAGTACACCTGAAACCTCTAACTTGTATTTTAAGTGCGAGCGAGGCACATCGCTAAATCTCTGTGAAGAATACGCACATATTGTTCTTACTAAGAATGGTGTTATGTCCTTGAACACCTACTTTAATTCTTTCTATGAACCATTTTACGCTAAATATACAGAGCTAGAGTCTCTTTATTACTTATTAAAGCTTGAGGGTGATTTTCAAGTTTCCCTCTATAGAGAACGTTGTGGGCAAGAGAACAGAGATTTGATTTACAAGGAAAATTTTAGTAACTGCCAACTAGGAGAGCCTATAAAAATTGTGCTACCCGATTCCTGGCGGAGTGAGAAGGCTGGTAGAGTTTATCTGGAAATCACCTGTATAAGTGAGCGTGGTTCTTTTACGGAAGGATATATTGCAACAGATCAAACTCAGATTAGAGAAGTATCTATAGGCATCATTACCTGCACTTTTAAAAAAGAAGTGTATGTCAAGAAGACTGTAAATAGTATCTTGAAAGATGATTTTTTACAAGGTAAGCAGTTTAAAATTTTTGTTGTTGATAATGGAAACACATTAAAAAAAGATGACTTTATAGATAAAAAGGTCGAACTGATTCCTAATAGGAATGTAGGTGGAAGTGGTGGCTTTGCTCGAGGTCTCATCCAGGCTTTGCAGGAAGATGCCTATACCCACTTCCTCTTCATGGATGATGACATTGAGCTAGAGAGTGAATCGATATACAGGCTTTTCCCTTTGTACGAATATGCAAGGCAGGACTTTGCTGTATCTGGTAGTATGTTGGATTTGTATAAAAGGCATATATTGTGTGAGGCTGGAGCACTATATGCTCGTGATTGGAATCATCAGGAGCATCCATTTAGAGTTGTAGGTATAAATCCCACACTTAATCTTGAAGATCCCATCTCCATTAATCGATTGCTATTAGAAACTAGCCCAGACTATGGGGCATTTTGGTTTTTCGCTTTCTCCAAAGAAACTGTAAAAGAGATAGGATTACCAATGCCTTTTTTTATCAAAACAGATGATGTAGAGTTTGGTCTTAGGATTACAGAGCGCCTCGGCAAACCAATAGTAGCTTTCCCAGGAATAGCTGTTTGCCATGAACCTTTTTATGCGAAGAATCCTGTTTGGGATTGTTACTATTCCAGGCGGAATTACTTGATAACACATTCTCTATATAACTCATTGAAATATATAGATGCAGTCAAGTTTATGACAAAGGATTTGCTCCATAGTTTGTTCATATTTGACTATAATACTGCCACAATGCTAATTAAGGGTTTCGAGGATTATATGAAAGGACCATCACTAATAGAAAGCAGTGATCCAGAAACACTACATGCTGACATCATAGAACTAAGCAAAACCTACAAAATTCAGAATAAACCATCTATTTCTTTGTTAGAGAGCAAACCTCACAAAAACTTGGACTTTAAAGAAACTGAGCCACTAGCTTTCAAGAGACTACTTGGTATAGTAACTCTTAATGGTCATTTGCTTCCTAGCTTTTTGTTAAGTAAAGGTGATGCAGTTTTTTGGATTATGTCTGACTCTGTTGACTGGTGGCTCATAGCATTTGGCAAAAAACGAATTCAGTTTTTCAGGGAAGGCAAAAATTCCTATTCTATCTATCAGCATGAAATGAGTCGAACAGCAGGTATTGGAATTTTAATAAAATGGCTTCAGCTTATTATTACGAGTGGTACTAGATGGTCATCTGTCAGTTCAAAGTGGAGAAATGCTTTCGACCATTTGACCTCTACCAATTTTTGGACAAAGTATCTCAAGCTAAATGAGCAAAGCTAACAGCTTAGACAAGTGCATCTATATACTAACTATAAATTTGTGAAGCGAGTATAAATTACATGAATATAGTAGGCAGAATAAAGTTTCCAAACACCCCTGAAACCTCTGGTTTATACATAAAATGTGATGAAGACGTATTTATAAACTACCAAGAGGGCTGCAAAGAAATTAGTATCCTTAGAGGAAGTATTGTATCTCTAAATACCTTTTTTAATTCTTTTTACGAAAAACTCTACGCTAGGTACACAGAGCTTAGTTCTTTGTATTACTTGCTAAAACTTAAAGGGAACTTTAAAATTTCCATATACAGAGAATTTGATGGAAGAGAAAGCAGAAAACTTATTTATGAAGAGAATTTTGAAAAATGTGACTTATCTGATTATGTAAAAATTTTACTGCCAACTTTTAGCCCAGATGAAGAACTTGGCAGAATTTATCTTGAAATAAAGTGTTTAAGTGAAGACGGTCTCTTCATAGAAGGATTACTCGCAACAACTCAAGAAAAGATTAGGGAAGTATCATTAGGTATCATTAGTTGCACATTTAGAAAAGAAGCTTACATAATAAAAACAGTAAATACTGTTATACAGGACAATTTATTAAAAGAAAAAAAAATTAAGTTTTTTGTTGTTGATAATGGTAAAACCCTGAAAGAAGATGAGTTAAATGACCCAATAGTTCAACTTATACCTAATAGAAATTTAGGTGGAAGTGGAGGATTCGCTCGGGGTTTATTTGAAGCTTTACAGGAAGATGCTTATACACATTTCCTATTTATGGATGACGATATAGAGTTAGATAGTGAATCTATTTATCGACTTTTTACTTTATATGAGTATGCTAAGCATGATTTTGCAGTATCAGGCGGTTGGCTAGACTTAGTAAAAAAACACTTACTTTATGAAGCTGGGGCATTTTATGGAGAAAAAAATGACTCTCGTGGGTGTAAACCATTCTCAGTTCATCCTTTAAAGCGAAATCTTGATTTGCAAAACCCTACGGTCCTGAATCAGCTTTTATTAGAAGAAGATTTAGATTATGGAGGATTCTGGTTTTTCTCTTGCTCTAAGGAAATTGTTGAAAAAATTGGTTTAATCATGCCTTTTTTTATTCAAAGAGACGACGTAGAGTTTTGCTTAAGAGTTAAGAACTATGCTGGCAAACAAATAATCGTATTCCCACCCATATCTGTGTGGCATGAACCATCTTATGCTATAAGTAAACAGCCTACTTGGTTAACTTACTACGTGTGGCGTAACAATCTGATTACGTCTTGCATTCATAGGTCTTTGGAATACGTAGATGCTATTAAGCATATTATAAAAAACCTAATCATTCAATTATTTTTTTACAATTATGGCAATGCTGCAATGATTGTAAAAGCTTTTGAAGATTGTATGCAAGGTCCAGTCTTTCTTCAAAGCAGTGATTCCGAGGCATTACATTTCCAAATTTTGGAACTTAGCAAACATTATCAGAACCAAACTCCCTGCTGTGATGGCTATCTCCTTGAGCAATTTTACCAAAAACCACCTGCCAGCAGCTTGAAAACAATTATCAGTATCTTGACTTTGAATGGTCATCTGCTGCCAAGTTTTTTAATCAGTAACAGTGAGGCACTTATTATAGCTGCTCCTGGTCGTTCAAAAGAATGGCTTAAAGCTTTTGGTAAAAAGAAAATTTTATTGTACCAAGAGGAAAAAAATGCTTTTTCTCAATATGAACTGAATCAGTGGGCAGGTCTCAAGCTATTAAGCAAGTTTTTGACAATCGCGATTATAGGTGTCATTAAATGGCCATTTATTAGTGCACAGTGGAAAACAACCTCAAAAGAGCTAGTATCTTTCAAATTTTGGCAAGGTTATTTTGGTTTGAGTCAATAAAATCGGATTAGGAGGAAGAAGTGGAAGGCAATTTTTTTACAAAATTAAAATGGCTTTTAAGTCATCACGATTGGCCACTGTGGTTATTAACTACAGTAGGTTTTAAACTAAATAAATGGTGCGTTAATCGGCTTAATTTTAAAGGCTCTCATACCTTCATTGATAGAAGTAAGGGGTCTGAGCGTATGCTGCTTTTACTAGCTGGCTACAAGAGTTTTTTGTGGCCCCTGACGCTTGCGAGAATTGCTAAATTTGTCCCGCCAGATGTTGATGTTTGCATCGTTTCCTCTGGTTTGTATTCTGAGGATCTGGCTGAAATGGCAGCAGGTCATGGCTGGTCTTACCTTTATACAAAACTAAACAAAGTCTCACTGGTTCAGAATCTAGCCATACTCAGACATCCCAAAGCCAAGTGGATCTACAAACTAGACGAGGATATTTTTATATCCGAAAACTTTTTTGAAAAACTTCTTGAGGGGTATTTATACGTTAAGAACGAGGGATTATATGACCCAGGCTTTTGTTCACCTTTACTCAACATTAACGGCTACTCATACATTAGCTTTCTCAAAATGATTAATGCTGATGATGAATACAGAGCTAAATTTGGCGAATTTAAACACGCAGCCAGAGACATCAAGGCTTGTGATGATGGGGAGGCAGCTAAATGGTTGTGGGAAAAAAGCCTGCCATTTGATGATGTGGCTCAGTATATTGCCTCTCAGCCTTTTAAATACTCAGCATCACCTCATCGGTTTAGTATTGGAGCCATTCTTTTTGAAAGAGAGTTTTGGGAAGCGATGGGAGGCTTCAGAGTTTCCCTCAAAGAAGGTTGTCTTGGCATAGATGAAGGTTATCTTTGTCAAAACTGTATTGAGATGTCCAGAGTAATGGTTGTGATTCACAATGTATTTGCTGGACATTATTCATTTTTTCTTCAAGCATCCGCTATGAAAGAGTATTTGCCGGAAATATACTCTCAACTTTCCCTTAAGGATTGATAAGTAATGAAAGTAGAGTAGAGAAGCTAAATGCCACAGTGCTGTTTGCAGGCAGACTAGCAAATTACAAGTACTATGACATAGATCAAGCAGTGCTGCTGGCATTAGGCTGGTTCGAGAAAGAAGTGGCACAGTGAGTGAGCATACGCGATCGCTCAATGATTTATGCTCACTACTACCGGTGTGGGGAAATATGGGTATAGGGAGAGAAAATTCCTCCTTGTCCCCCTTATCCCTATAGGGTTTCCCGCCATCAAGCTTGTGGTGGTCTAAGCTTTCATGGGTGAGTATTCAGTCAGTAATTAACCGGAGAAATGAGCTAGGTTGTTTACGATATGAATCAAAAAGAAGTGGCACAATGAGTTAGCAGGTTAAGCGGTAGATGCAGCTTTATTAGTATGCGAAGTTCAGATTGAGCTTTTCTCCTTTACTGCCCTCCTACGTAGAGCGGCACTGTACTACCATTAGTGTACTGGAAAACCTGATCGCGAGTGAGTTTACGGATTCGAGATCCCTGTGTCTCTTGCACCTGAATCTGGAAATCGTTAGCTCCATACGTTCTTGTCGCATAAGAGAGTGCAACCTGAGAATTATCATTGATAAAAGCGATCTCATCTGATGACACGCTTCCAGTCACGTACAACAGCGCTCCCAATAACTCGCTTGCACCACCTCCTTTGGTATGGATCACAGTGTTGACATTACCTCCTTCGGTCTTAAGACCTAACACCCAGAGCTTCCCGCCATTATTGAATATCTTCTCATTACTACCTTCAGGGTTAAGCTGACGCGCCCATACTTGTTGCGGATGCTCAAAGCGCCAACTCTCTCCGGATACATTCTCAATAAATAGCTTTCCGGCTCCTGGCGTGTTCCGAAACACATACTTCTGGTCGTTGGTTCTCCATTGGCAGCAGCCCATATCCTTCAAGAACAGTGTTCGGGATGTAGCATGTTCAAAACCAATCAATCCAGGTGAGGCATTTGGAGTAATATTTGTGATAGCAACACGTTCAATGGTCACGTCAGATGCTGTTCCATCCTCAATCCGAAAGAATGGTTTTGGATTGTTTGCATCTTGAAAGGCTGTTCCACCAGGAGAAAGCGTAGCATTCGGCGCAATGATTTTGCGAACATTTCCCCTGACGTGTAGGGTATCACTTATATAGTACTTACCAGGTGGAATGTAAACGGTGGATTTTCCTGAGTCGATCGCCGCTTGAAATGCAGCCGTATCATCGCCCCAATCATCGCTACCATCTGCTGCTTTTCCTCGTGCACCAAAATCCTCAACGTTTGCCCAGTTTGAGAGATTATTATCATGAAAGCTTGGCGGCTCCTCGACTGGAAGATTGAGAGAGGTGTTTGAGGAAGTCCCAAACAAAGTAAAAGGTGTGTTCGAGCTATATTCCTTTACCGTAGTTTCCGGCAAGACCTTGTTATCTTGCATAATTGCAGACAGATAACCAGATGCAGTCACATTCCGGGCAAACAGACGGCTATTGTTCTCAATAGCACTTACTAAGGGATTATTGCCATAAAGCTCCGCATCGATAAGGGTTATAAGACCCGTGACACCCGTGTTGCGTATTGCCGGGACACTATTGCTGCTCCAAAGGTCTCGTATTGCTACAATATTTCCCGAATTCTCTAGACCGACAGTTTTCTGATTGCAGATACTAATGTGTTCGAGAGTTATACTGTTGACCTCCCTCCCAATACGAATCCCATGGTCAAAGCCTTCGACAACGACGTTCTTGACGAGAGCAGGACCAATCCACGCTCGAGTCATGTCAAGTCCCGCGAATCCTTGACCGCGAAGTGTGACATTGCGAACAGCACCAGTATTGTTCGCTAAATAATCGAGTGCGATCGCTCCACTGTTATTACCAGTGTCAATCGTCAGGTCTTCAATGTAGTTTGCAAAAGCCTCGTTCCCCTCTCCCTTAGCCGGATAGTCCTTTCCTCCGCCGTAAGGCTGTTCCACATACAGTCCAGATGCGGTATAGACTACTGCTCTAGGGTTGCTAGGATCGTTGTAACCAGCTGCATTGTTTTTCAAGCGAATAATAGTATTGGCGCGATTCTGTCCTTGAAGCCTTAGCTGCGATTGCCATTTGCCGTTCGTGTCTTTCCACTCTAGGCGATCGCTCACAACATAAGTCCCTTCAGGGAAATAGACAACTCTGTTTGTACCCACGTTCTCCCGAATCGCCTTTAGGATTGCCTGAGTATCATCTGTGGCACCATCACCTTTGGCTCCATACTGTGTCTTAACATTAATCACCATATTTTCGGGAAAAAGCTTATCCTCCGAAGTATTGGCGGTGACACATCTATTTTCTGCTGCGTTGACAGCCACCTTCTCCGAAAGCCCTAATTGAGAGGGGATGTTTGCACTAAGTGTAGGTTCGTTAACGCCAGCAACAGGAGAAAGTGCTGCTATCCCACACATGAGGGAAAGTTTAGAAAATACCTTCTTTCTGGGCTTAAACTTTGTCACAGCTACCTCGCTAAGTGTAGGTTCGTTAACGCCAGGAACCGGAGAAATTTCTGCTATCCCACACATGAGGGAAAGTTTAGAAATTATCTTCTTTCTGCGCTTAAATTTTGTCACAACTACCTCGCTTCTTAGTAGGGAACTTATTTTGACGCTTCCCCGTCTCCTCCTTTAGCTAGAGGCGGGGATTCGTGCATCACCGTAAATTAGAACTATTCATTTCTTAGGCGCAGTGCCTAAACCAAATATCCGTGCAATGAAACCAAATATTGAGCCTATCTTAGATAGACCCATAGAGTTTCATGTCGGCAAAGATTTGAGGATGACTCGGAATATTTGTGTGCGCTCTACGGTAGACCAAAATATTCCGGCTGAATACTTGCTTTTTTTTGGAAGAGTCGCTTTTTGCCCCTTAAGCTAAGATTAAACCATACAGCGGGAGCATCGCACTTCTGCAAACATACTGAATTCATAGAGTATAAAAAACATCAGTATTCACTTATACCAAGTTCATTACCCCCGAAGACAAGCAACGGCTACAAGCAGCAGTAACAGAAATCGCGTCAATTCTGTATAAATACACATCACCGGAGGCGCGTCATACTCTGGAAGAAATTGAAAAAACAGTGCTTTCTTCAGATGCTTGAGTATGTCACCCAAATTGCCTTTTTTTTATCGAGTAAACTACAGGTACAAGCTCTTGACGACTCAGACAAATTATGCATTTGTGTAGGGGAGCTGCCTATCACAGACTCATCGAGCACAAAAATTGGGGTTGGAGCCTTGATGTCACCTAAATGCGGTATTGGAAAAATGTAGTAGTACGGCTGTGTGAAGAGTGAATCCTACCAAAATGCTTTTGTCCGAGCTAGAAGCCTTAACAAAGGTGAAACTGGGACATAGTACACTACACCGACTGGTGACTAGACAGGAACTGCACTTGCCATCCGCTCTTCAAAAGATTCCAGAAGTTAGTATGTACTAGTGTAAAGTGGGACTCCGTAAACCAAGAGAACAAGAATGTTCATGGCGGGATTACAAAGCGGTACGCGAATGTGGGATCTACTATGGGGCTTTTTTTGGCGATCGCCAATCTCTTTTAGATTGGTAAGATACAGAGGCTGACCAACCCCTGAGTGTGCCTGGGGGATGGTGATGATGGTGTGTGGAATTTGTTTGCTGAGATCCAAAGTTGCTCAAGCCGACTGGAGATTCTTGATTAGAAATTTCCTTCACTGCCTTCCTACATAGAGCGGCACTGCACGCCCATTACCATGCCCCAGGAGCCGATTGCGAGTGAGTTGAAGACGCTTAGACCCCCGTGTTTCTTGAACGTGAATCTGGAACTCGTTGGCTCCGTAGCTAATAGTAGCATAAGAGAGTGCAACTTGAGAGTTGTCATTGATAAAAGCGATCGCATCTGATGGCACGTTCCCGGTCACGTACAACAGCGCTCCAAATAACTCACTGGTACCGCCTCCTGTAGTCTGGAGCACAGTATTAACATTACCTCCTTCGGTCTTAAGACCTAATATCCACACCTTCCCACCATTATTGAATATCTTCTTATTAGCACCTTCAGGGTTAAGCTGACGCGCCCATACCTGTTGAGGATGCTCAAATTGCCAAGTTTCAGCAGATACATCCTCAATAAACAGCTTTCCGGCTCCTAGCTTGTTCCGAAACACATACTTCTGATCATTGGGTCTCAATGAGCAGCAGGTCACATCTTTCAAAAATAGTGTTCGGGAACTGGCGTGTTCAAAACCAATAAGTCCAGCTTGTGGTGGGGCTTGTTGAACAAGATTTAGAACACTAACATGTTCAATGGTCACGTCAGTTGCTGTTCCATCCTCAATCCGAAAGAACGGTTTCGGATTATTTATATCCCCAAAAGCTGTTCCACCAGGAGAAAACGTAGCACCCATCGCAAAGATTTTGCGAACATTTCCCCTGACGTGTAGGGTATCACTGACAAAGTAGCGACCGGGCGGAATATAGATAGTGGATTTTCCTGAGTCCATCGCTTTTTGAATTGCAACTGTATCGTCCCCCCATTCATCGCTTCCATCGGGGTTTTTCCCTTTTGCACCAAAATCCTCAACGTTTGCCCAGTTTGAGAGATTGTTATCATGAAAGCTTGGCGGCTCCTTAATCGGAAGATTGAGAGAGGTGGAGGCGGAAGATTTAAACAAAGTAAAAGGAGCGTTCGAGGTAAACTCCCTTACCTTTGTCTTCTTTACGACCTTATTATCTTGGATAATTGCTGACCGATAACCTTCGGAGCGGACATTCCGGGCAAACAGACGGCTATTGTTCTCAATAGCACTTACCGAGTGACTGCTGCCACGAAGATCCGCGTCGAGAAGGGTAATAAGGCTCGTGCTGTTGCTGTTGCGTACCGCTGGGACACTATTGCTACTTGAGAGGTTTCGGATTGCTACAATATTTCCCAAGTTCTCTAAACCAACAGTTTTCTGATTGCAAAGATTAATATGCTCAAGAGTAATACCGTTGACCTCACTCCCAATCCGAATTCCAGAGTCAAAGCCTTCAACAAAGATGTTCTTGACCAGAGCAGGACCAATCCACTTTCGAGTCATGTCAAGACCGACGAGTCCTCTCCCTTGAAGTGTGACATTGCGAACCGCACCGATGTTGTTGGCTAAATAATCGAGTGCGATCGCTCCACGGTTATTACCAGTATCAATCGTCAGGTCTTCAATGTAGTTTCCAAAAGCCTCATTCCCCTCTCCCTTAGCGAGATAATCCTTTCCTCCGCCGTTAGGCTGCTCCACGTAGAGTCCTGACGCAGTGTAGACTACTGCTTTAGGGTTGCTAGTAGAGTTGTAACCAGGTGCATTGTCCTTCAACCGAATAATAGTATTTGCCCGGTTCTGTCCTTGGAGCCATAGCTGCGATTGCCATTTACCGTTCGTATCTTTCCACTCTAGGCGATCGCTTACAAGATATGTTCCTTTAGGGAAGTAGAGAATTTTGTTTTTACCCACATTCTCCCGCATTGCCGTCAAGAGTGCCTGAGTATCATCTGTGACACCATCTCCCTTTGCTCCATAGCGGGTCTTAACATTAACCACTAAATTATCGGGAAAGAGCTTATCCTGTGTCGAGCTAGTAGCAATGACGCATGGATTCTTCGCTTGACTGAGAGACTTGTCCGTAAAAATCCCTGACACAGAAGAAAGTCTGGGGTTTGTGACAGCAAACAGAAAAGAAAGTACTACTATCCCACAAATGATGGCAAGCATAGAGGGGACTTTCCTTCTGCGCTTAATCTTTGTCATAACTACCTCGTTTCTTGCTACAGAAGTTATTTTGATGCTCCCCCGCCTCCACTGTAACTAAAGTCGAGTGATTTTTGCGAAATCTACGCATGTTCAACTTACATCTTGCAGCCTTTGGGAACTGCACTTAGCGCTCAACTTGATTTGCCAAAAAAGTCTGATATATATTATTCAGACCTACGCAACTATATCCGGAAAAAATCAAACCTTTATAAATTAATTACATGATTTACCAAGTATTTCGCTTTTTTTTACCTAGCTCAAAGCCCGACTACACAACTGTTACAGCGCTTTCGTATTAAATTAATGACGTTGCTCAGTACATTTGCTAATTAAAATTTCCGGAATGTGTGCCAATGTGCCGAAAAAGTATGACAGAATCCTTTAGGGGTAACTACTAAGTTAGAATCCAAAAATTGCTACCTTTTTGTGTAAAGATGCTTGTAGACAATATTTAAGTTTTTGGTAGAACACGTTTTTAGGTATTTTTGTGTGAATGAGATGACTTATTTTTAAACTGAAAATTTAACCAATAGTTGATATTTTCAGCATAATGGCAGGTGAGTTAAAGAAAGGTAATCAACCATCAATTCATAACACTAAGTCAGCGGGATGAGTGTATGCAAAAACTGAAAACTGAAAAGCTACAACCAATCGAACTTCCCCAACTAAAAGAATTGCCCCTAGTTTCAATACTGATTGCCAACTACAACTATGAAAAGTACATTGGGGAAACTTTAGAAAGTGTACTTTCTCAAACCTACCCTAATTTTGAAGCGATCGTTTGTGATGATGGCTCTAAAGATAACTCTTGTGAACTCATCGAAGCTTACGTCCAGAAAAACTCCAGAATTAAGCTGATACGTCAGCAGAATGGGGGTGTTGCCTCCGCATTAAATACAGCTTACAGAGGCAGCAGTGGTGAAATTGTCTGTCTGTTGGATGCAGATGATGTATGGATGCCTGACAAGTTACAAAAAGTTGTCGAAGCGTTTCAATCCGATCCAAAAGGTGGATTTGTGATTGACAATTTGATAACCATTGATGGTGACAGCAAAATTATCAATTCAACACCTGCATTTAGTGAGTTAGCCTCTGGCTGGAAAGCACCTTTCGCTTTAGAAAATGGCGGGTTTGCATATAATATACCGCCTGCTTCTGCACTTTGCATTCGACGCAAAGTAGCTGACTTGATCTTTCCGATGAATGAAGCGTTTACACGCAACGCAGACAGTCTTATTTGCCATCTAGCACCCCTAATGACTGTGATAGTACCCGTACCAGAAGTGCTTACTAAGTTTCGCTTACATGGCGCAAATACTACAAGTGCAAAGGGTTATACGTTAGATAGCTTGGAACGAGACGTGAGTAATTGGGAGCGTACACATCAAGAACAAAAACAGCTTTTAAACAGAGTCTATGGTATTGAGGTTGCACAAAGACTGACAGGTCTGGAAAGCAGCGTGAAGTATCTCCACACGCGTTATTTGATGATTCGCTTAAAGCGGGCACATAAGTCAGAGACAAGGAAAGTTCACCAGCAGCTAACTGCTCATCCAGATTTTGGGACCTCTGCGCCTGAACGATGGATATTACCTTGGGCTGAGTATTTGCCGAATGCTTTTTTTCCAGCAGTCTTTAATCTCGTGTATGGACAGAGTCAGCTCAAGCGTTTAGTGAAGCTGATGTTTGGGAAGGTGTTAGCTCCAAGTCGAACACTTAAGTAGCTGTAAACCTTGCTAGGTCAAAGTTGCAACATTACTAAGTAGGAAAAATAGGCGTATGCAAGAACTTCAAACCGAAAAGCTACAACCAATCAAACTTCCCCAACTACCCGAAAACCCTCTAGTCTCAATACTGATTGCCAACTACAACTACGAAAGGTATATCGGGGAGACTTTGGAAAGTGTACTTTCTCAAACCTACCCAAATTGGGAAGCGATCGTTTGTGATGATGGTTCCAAAGATAACTCCTGTAAAGTCATCGAAACTTACGTCCAGAAAGACTCCAGAATCAAACTGATACGTCAGCAAAATGGCGGTGTAGCTTCTGCATTAAATACAACTTACAGCGAAAGCAACGGTCAAATCATCTGTCTACTTGATGCAGATGATGTGTGGATGACCGATAAGGTACAAAAAGTTGTCGAAGCGTTTCAATCTGATCCTAAGGGTGGCTTTGTCATTCACGATGTCTATCAAATTGATGGTCAAGGACAGTTGATCAAGCCGACACCTATGCTAAAAAACTTGGCATCAGGTTGGATGGCATCATCTGCATTGGAAAATGGTGGTACTGTAGAAAATATCCCTCCCGCTTCTGCACTTTGCATTCGACGCGAGGTGGCTGACTTAATCTTTCCATTGAACGAAACGTTTACACGTAATGCTGACAGTCTAATTTTCCGCTGTGCTCCATTTGTGACTGAAATAGTACCTGTATCAGAGGTGCTTAGTAAGTTTCGCTTACACGGTGCAAATCTCACAAGTTTTACCTCTTTCACAGCAGATTTATTGGTACAGGGGCTGGAGACTGCAAAGCGAATACACCAAGAGCAGAAACAGTTTCTCAGAAAAATTTATAGTGCAGAGCTAGCAGAAAGTCTGGTGGATCTGGAAGCTAACGCTTGGCACTATCATGATCGCTACTTGCTGGCTCAGTTTCAAAATGCACCCAAGTCAGAAAGAAGAGAGATTCATCGGCTGCTTGTTAGTCATCCGCAGTTTCACACTGCTTTCGGCTATAAGCCTTTGAAATGGCTATTGCAATGGGGTGAAAACTTGCCTAATGCTGTCTTTTTAGCGTTGTTTCATCAGCTATGTAGTGAAAGTAAGCTTAAACGTGTAGCCAGGTCAATTCAGCGCTTAACACTAGCGTTCTTTGGAATCAAAAGATGATTCAACTCAGAAAAGCGTTGGAAATGGAGAATAAAAATTTTCTCTCCAGACGTTTTTGATGTGAACAAGCCTAATTATAAAGGAGCAGCAATGATTGGTTATCCTGCATCAATCAAAGAAAAGTCAACCTCTGTGAACATCAAGAAGGTAGTTATCACAGGAGACCCTAGCTTTATGTATGGTCAGCGTCTTCAGTTTCTTTGGAAAGCAATGTCTCCCTATGTTGAGCAGTTAGAGACTATTGCTTGTCAAGAGACGCTCCAAATAAAAGTCAAAGCTCTTATTAGTAAGCTAAATTATGCTATTTCTCATAAAACTTTCAAAACGACAAATTTCTATAAGAGCAGCCAAGCATTTGTTTTAAAATCACAACAAATAGAAGAAAAAATAAAACGACTAAAATATACACCAGATTTAGTATTTCATCTCTACGGAACCTATAGCCCATTTGATCGCAAATCTGATATTCCTTATGCAATGTATCTAGACTACACAATGGTACTAAGCGAAAGAAATTGGTCACAGTGGGCACCTTTTCCAGATTATAAAGAACGTAATGATTGGGTTAATTTGGAGCGGACAGCCTACGAACGCGCTCATCATCTTTTTTCTATGAGCGAGCAAGTAAAAACTTCTTTAGTAGAAGACTACGGTATTGCCCCAGAAAAGATAAGTGTTGTAGGTGTTTCTGGAAACTACAAAGAGCCTTACGACGGACCTAAGTCATTTGGCAGCAAACAAATTTTATTTAATGGTTCTGAGTTTGCTAGAAAAGGCGGAGACTTAGTTTTAGAAGCTTTCCGAAAGGTGAGACAGGTACTTCCTGATGCCAAGCTAGTTATAGTTGGCAAAGATTTGAAGATTGAAGAGGAAGGAGTGAATAACATTGGCAGTGTCTCATCTTCAGAGATGTTCAAGCTTTTTATGAACACCGACATAGTACTTGCACCTGCTCGTTGCGACCCTTTTCCTCTGTTTGTTATAGAGGCAATGAACTATGGAATTCCTGGTATTGTATCAGCCAATGATGGAATGCCAGAAATAGTTGATAACGAGGTAAATGGTGTTGTTATTAGTCAATATAAATCGGAGATTTTAGCAGATCAGATCATCAGATTACTGTCTGACACTTCCTTACTTGAATCAATGTCTAAAAAAGCAAGAGACAAGGTGAAGACTCAATTTAACTGGCACTGTGTAGCTGAAAAGATATTTCAAGCTTTGTCAAATTAATCTTGTGGTTAGGCTTGATCAATATTTTGCAACACAAATTTTGTTGAAAAATCTCATAGATAATAATCAATGATTCAGAGATCAATTGCTATCTTTACCTGGGGTTTAGATGGCGGAGCATTCGCAAACCTACCAGCAGCTCTAAGTAAAGGGTTTTGGAACTTGGGAGTCAAGGACTTATACGTCTTATACCTATCAAAAGGGCCAGGAGAAGATATCACTTTTCCAGAAGGCGTTAAATTAGTCCCACTAGGTGTTGAGCGGTCTATGGCATCTCCCATCGCCTTAGCTAAGTTTTTGAGAGCCGTCAAGCCAGATGTACTCATTTCCATGCCTACAATCATTAGCATCCCTGCGATTATGGGATGGCTATTAGCAGGTCAGCGACAGACAAAATTTGTGATTTACCAAGGAGATACTCTCACCTCTGATATTGCAATCGACCACAAAAATAATCTCAGGATGCAAATCATGCCTTGGCTGGCAAGGCTTTTATATCCCACAGCCAATGGCTTAACTACTGTCAGTCAAGGTGTGCTTGACATCCTCAAGCAAGACCGAATCCCCATTCCCCGCAATCGTGTGGCAGTCATCCCAAATCCTGTCGATAGCGATCAATTTTTGCTGCGTAGCCAAGCAGAACCCGAACATCCCTGGCTCAAGCACAAGGACAGCCCAGTCATTGTTAGCCTAGGACGTTTAGGAAAACGCAAAAACTATTCCCTGCTGTTGGAAGCGGTTGCAAAAATCCAAAGCCATATCAAAGTTAAGCTGATTATTTTTGGAGAAGGTCCAGAAAGAAAACACTTGGAGGAGGTGATTGCCAAACTGGGATTGCAGCAAGATGTCAGCTTACCCGGTCGTGTAGATAATCCTTGGAGCCACATTGCTAAAGCTGACGTCTTTGTGATGTCTTCCCTGGATGAAGCATTTTGTTTAGCACTTGTGGAAGCAATGGCTTGTGGAGTGCCCGTTATTTCCACTGATGCCGCTGGCGGAGGTCCTCGCAGCATTTTGGAAGATGGTAAGTACGGGAATTTAGTACCCAGCAATGATGTGCAAGCGCTTGCTGAGGCAATTAACAAGGTGTTGACTTCTGAGAGTTGGCGATCGCACTTAATTGATGTGAGTAAACAACGTTGTCAAGCTTTTCAACCAGAAGCAGTTGCTAAACAGTGGTTATCTTTTTTGCAACAAGTCGTAAATTAAAAAATTATTGTCTAAAGCTTAATTTTACGCTAATACTTTCAGTTATCAGCTCAATTAGGAAACTTTAAAGAGCCGTATGAAGGTGAAAAACATTTTGGAAGTAATTGTTCATGCGCTGTTAAAATTTTATGCTGGAGAATTTAATTCATGAAGGTTCTTCTGTCTGCTTACGCCTGTGAACCAGGTCGAGGATCTGAGCCAGGAATCGGCTGGAATATGGCTTACGAGATTGCTAAATACAATCAAGTCTGGGTTTTAACTTCAAATACTCATCGTCCGAAAATTGAAGCAGAACTTGCTGTTAACCCAACACCCAACCTAAATTTTATTTATCTCGATCCGTTTAATTGGGTTTATGACTGGTCTTATGAAGGTAAGCGATCGCAAATGTCAGTTTACCTTCACTACTATTTATGGCAGATTATGGCTTACTTTATAGCCAGACCTCTCCATGAAAAAATTAACTTTGATATTGTCCATCACATCACCTACGGCAGATATTCAAGTCCGAGCTTCCTAGTGTTCCTTTCTGTTCCCTTTGTTTGGGGTCCAGTTGGAGGTGCAGAATCTGCACCAAAAGCGTTTTGGCAAAAGCATAGCCTGCGAGCTAGGATTTACGAAAACCTCCGTAATCTTTTACGCCGCTTTGGGGAGAGTGACCCCTTTGTACATCTGACTGCCAAGAAAAGTGTCGTGGCGATCGCAGCTACTGAAGAAACCGCACAACGTTTTGCAGCACTTGGCTGTAAGAAGATTGAAGTCTACGGTGCCGTTGGCATTCCCTCTTCAGATATTGAGCAACTTGTGCAAATTTCCTCCACCCAATGCCGACCTTTCCGTTTTATTTCCACCGGAAGACTCTTGCACTGGAAAGGCTTTCATTTTGGACTGCGGGCTTTTGCACAAACCGACCTGCCTGATGCTGAATATTGGGTAATAGGAGATGGACCAGAGCGAGGAATCCTAGAATCTTTAGCTCAAGAACTGGGGATTGCAGACAGAGTAAATTTTTGGGGTACATTGTCTCGTCAGGAAACTCTATCTAAGTTGGGTGAGTGTGATGTTTTAATTCACCCTAGCTTGCACGACTCTGGGGGCTGGGTAGTGCTAGAGGCAATGGCTGCCGGTCAGCCTGTGATTTGCTTAAACTTGGGCGGACCTGGTATTCAGGTGACAGATGAAACAGGATTTAAGGTTCCTGCTCACTCACCCGAACAGGCAGTCAATGACATTGCTACAGCAATGATGCGTTTAGCAAAAGAGCCAGAACTAAGACTTCACATGGGAGAGGCTGGAAGAAAAAGGGTATGGGAAGTATACAACTGGGAAGTTAAGGGGAAATATTTAGCTCAAATCTATCAAACCGTAGCACTAAATCAATGAATTCAGGAACATCACCTCAAGAAGGAATTATCAGACGGTCTAGCTTAATTTTGCTATTTCTCGCTTCTGTTATGTTCCCACGTGTTTTAACAGCACTAAAAGTCCCATCAGTTGTTAACTTTTTGCATTTCGCTTTGGTCATAGTCTTATTTGTATGGGTAGTACCTAAAATTCGTAGCCAAATTGCTGCAAAAATCCTGGTTGGACTGATGATTTTTCTAGGAATAACTATATCTAGTGCCATGTTCAATAAAGCAGGGGTTATCAATGTCATTCTCAGCTTTTTGATGCTTGCCGAACCTTTTATGCTGTTGATCGCAATTGTTAGTACAAAATTACCTGAATCTAGTATTAAAAAATTTCAATTTTGGATATTTTCATTTGTCTATATTCATCTAGCTTTTGTATATTTTCAGAAGTTTATTATCAATCCATATTCTCCAGATGAGATAAAGGGAATCTTTTTAAAGATGGGAGCCGGACACCATGTAGGAGGTGATGTTGCCCTAACTTTTGGCATTTATTTCCTTCTGTCTTCCGGAGTTCGTTCAATATGGTTACGCATATTCGTATTTCTTTTATGTCTGGGAAACATTCTTTATGCTGATGTTAAACAGGTAGTCATTGCATTTCTAGTTTCCTGGTTTATCTTGATACTTACGCAGATGAAGGAGATAGTGAAAGCAATAATGTATTTGACAATTGCTATTCCAATTACTATTGGAGTTTTGAAAATCATCAACACCCTATACGCTGGAATACGATACATATCTGATATGGAGGTAGTTACAGAAGCTTTTCAATATAAATTATCTGTATTTTCTATTATTACCTCCTTCTATAAGTCAGATATAAATTGGTTATTTGGACTTGGACCAGGTCATACTATTAGCCGATTAGGTTGGCTAATGAAAGATTATCTACAGATTTTGCAACCATTAGGTGTTACTGGCACTTCTGTTTTTGATACAGTATTTAACGCTCAAGAGAGCTACTACTGGTCTAATAGTGGTACTGGCTCTAGTATGTACTCTTTATTATTCTCTTGGGCAGGTATTTGGGGAGATTTAGGGTTTTTAGGATTAGGGGTATACTTATATCTCTGGTTTCTAGTCTGGAATTATATCTGTTTAGATAAAATTTCCAAGTTTTTCCTAATTACTGTGTTTGTTGCTGGTCTAATATTTTCCTGGATGGAAGAACCAGCTTTTATGCTTTTTGTCGCTAGTTTAATTGGGCTGCAATGGCAAAAACATCAAGCTGATAAATCTAACAAATTATGGCAGCACAGGATGCAAGACTATCGTTTTGAGCACACCGCATTAGGAGAAAAGCCGGAGTTTTAGCTTGAATTAAATGTATAAAAAAATAATAAATATTAGCATATGGAATTACACAATCCCACTTTAGCTAAATGTATTGGGAAATGTCTAGCCATCCCTATCAGCCGCTTAATATCCACTTCATTCATTAATAGAATGTGGCGGATGCTTAAGGCATATATAGCATATCTTCATAGCAGGCGTTTTGAAAAAACACCCCTATGCATAAGAGCGTGTTTGGATAATCTTTTAGAGTTTCAATCTATCACCCTATGAACATTTTAATTGTCCATAATCGCTATCAACTTGCAGGGGGTGAGGATGCGGTTGTACAAGCTGAAGCAGCACTTTTAGAGTCTTACGGGCACGATGTTTCAGTTTTAGAAGTAGACAACGACAGCATCGTGGAGGTATGGGGAAAAGCAAAAGCAGCCATTTCGGCAATTTACTCTCCTAGTTCTAGAAACCTGGTAAGTCATGCGATCGCCCATCACCGATCTGATATTGTTCATGTCCATAACTTTTTTCCGCTGCTTTCTCCAGCGGTGTATGACGCTTGTTTAAGTGCTAAAGTACCTGTGGTGCAAACACTGCACAACTATCGACTTAGCTGTCCGAAAGCAATGCTATTTCGTAATGGACAGGTTTGTGAAGATTGCCTCGGTAAGTCGCTACCCTTACCCGGTATTGTGCATGGGTGCTATCGTGGCTCACCCACACAAAGTGCTGCTGTAGCAGCAATGCTGACTTTTCATACATTGCGTGGTACTTGGCAAAATCGAGTGGATGCTTACATCACCCTGACCAACTTTCAAAAAAATAAGATGGTTCAGGCGGGATTACCAGAAGCAAAAATCTACATCAAGCCTAATTTTGTTGTCGCTCCCGACTTTCCCTTGGAAACCAGCAAGTCGAATAACTACGCATTGTTTGTGGGACGACTTTCAGAAGAAAAGGGTGTGGCGACGCTGATTGATGCTTACGCACAAGGTAATTTAAGCATACCGTTGAAAATTGTGGGTGATGGTCCAATGGGTGAAGCGCTGCGCCAACAGGTGCAGACTAAAGGACTTGGGGAAGCGATCGCATTTTTAGGACGACAGAATAAGGCAACTGTGCTGGAACTGATGCACAATGCCCAGTTTTTAGTATTTCCTTCGATTTGGTACGAGGGTTTTCCCTTAACAATTGCAGAGGCGTTTGCCTGCGGTCTACCTGTGCTAGCTGCCAAATTAGGGAGCATGGCAGAGATTGTAGAGAATAAAGTCACTGGTTTACATTTTGAAGTTAGTAATTCGCAGGATTTGGCAAATAAGATTAACTGGGCAATATCTAACCCGGAAGCATTAGCGGCTATGGGAAAAAATGCTCGCTGTACTTACGAAGCCAAGTACACTCCTAAAGTCAATTACCAGCAGTTAATAGAAATTTATCAACAGGTCATTTACCATGCTGCGGTAGTACATACAACTTGATTAGCCGGATGGGTCGAAGCAGATAGTACAAGAACGATAAAAATTCGGGTAAGGGTATAAAAGTTTGGTCTGCTACTGTTGGAACAATTATATGTTGAAAGCAGTACCAAATTCTGTCTCCAGGATGTTCTATTAACTTGAGATGAAAGGATGAACTTTTAACTTTATAGCGCTCAACTGAGCCTTCGGTTTGATTAAACAGCTGTAGATAAATCTGGGAGGTGAGGGATTTCACTGCTGGAGCAGTTTCTATCTTTTGTAGGATTGTTTTCGGTAAATCTGCATCTAAAAACTCATGGGCTAGCGAAAGACCAAGTAAGAGGATTCGCCTCATCCGCAGCTTAGTGGCGCGCTCCCAAATTTTTTCCCAGTTTACCAGTGGATGAGAGCGGATCACTTCAGCAATATCACAAATCCGATTTAGCTGTCGCCAACAGTCCTTACCTCCCTGAGAACAAAGAATTAGGATTAGATCCTCTGAGGCAAGATGGAGAACCATTCTATTAGCAAAAGGCTTTGGCTTGACATCCTCCCATAGCCATTCAGTATCAAAGAAAAATGAAAATTGCTTTGGTAACATTCCGTGGTGGACATCTATAGTAACGCGATCGCGCTCATCCACCATATGAAGTTCCCAGTGCGATTGCAGGTAAGCTTTTTGTTGCTGCTCTTGGAGAGAACTAAGGTAAGCTGCCTCTTTCTCACTATTGTTGGAGAATGGTCGGTATCCTAGATCCGTCAGTAGTTCTTTTGTCTTCAAAAAATCTTGTTTGCGAACCAAAATATCTAAATCATAGAAATTTCGGCGCGAGATATCACCATAGGCTGAAATCGCTAGAATAGGACCTTTGAATGGAATAACAGGTATGCTGTTCGCTTCAAAAAGCTCCAATAGCTTGAGCAGCTTACTTGTTAGAATAAGGTTGCGCTGAGTTCTCTGATACTGGTCTTGTTGAAGCTGCTGTAGGAAAGTTGCTGGAACTGATTGCGGGCATATCTTGCTTAGACTCAAGTAAACAAGCGGTATCACACGGTGGATGTATGCTGTTTGAATAAGGTATTCCCAGTCTATATCTTCCTGAACCAAGGCTTTGATGCGTTCAGTAGTTGAATGATTTAGGTGAGTGCGGGCACAACAAAGAAGTAACTGTATTTCAGGGCGAGCATTGATTGCGTGGTTTTGATTATCGGGTTTAGATAAGGTTTTCATTGGTGCTTTTTTCTCACTACTAAACAATCCTGCTCTCAACAGGATTGCTTGAATCTGCTTGCATTTGTGATTTCCAAGATTGGGCGTAGAGTCCACCCTGAGCCACCAATTCATCATGACTACCCGACTCTACAATCCGCCCAGCACGCATGACGTGAATAATATCAGCGCGCATCGCCAGGGTAAAACGATGAGTAATTACAATTGCAGTGCGATCGCTGGCCATAGCACGGAATCGCTCTAGCCAGTCAAACTCAGCCCAAGGGTCCATAGCGCTGGTGGGTTCATCCAAGATGATAATCTCAGCTTTTCTAAAAAAAGACCGTGCCAGGGCAAGCCGCTGCCATTGTCCGCCACTTAAATCAGTGCCACCAGGAAACCATTTCCCTAGCATTGAGTCGTAGCCCTGAGGTAAGCGCATTATTTTATCATGAATTCCAGATGCTTTAGCAGCTGCTTCCATCTCAGACTGGCTAGATGTTGCTGACAAATCACCCAAAGCAATATTCTGAGCAGCCGAGACGTAGTAGGGGATGTGGTCTTGGAACAAAATTGTAATCATCCGCCGCAGCGCTGCAACGGAAAAGTGACGCAGATCAATACCATCTAACTCAACGCTTCCTACTTCAGGATCGTAAAAGCGGCACAAAAGTTTGAGGATCGTACTTTTGCCCGCACCGTTATCTCCGACAATGGCGACAATTTTGCCAGCAGGGATGGTGAGATTGAAGTTCTCTAACACTGCTTCCTCAGTGCCAGGGTAGCGGAAGGTGACTTGCCGAAACTGAATACCTTGCTTGAATTTTGCTGGCATGGGTAGAGGTTTGGGCGGGTCTACTATTTTGGGTTGCAGCTGCAAAAACTCGAATAAGTTACCAACAAACAAGCTATTTCTATAAATTTGCCCCAGACTTCCTAACAGAGATTTGACGATGCCTTGCCCTCGATTAAATGCCTGATAGAAAAGCGCCAAATCACCCAAGGTAATCATTCCTAGCAAAACTTGCCGTCCCATCCAGGCAAGGGCTACACTAGTAATTAGTAGTGCCAGCACACCTGCACCAAGACGACCCAAGCTTTGAGTTCTGATTAATTTCATCTGCTCATTTCGCAGCCGTCGGCGCAGATTTTGGTAAGCAGATTGGAAATAAGAACCATAGTTAAACAGCCGCAGTTCAGCGGCACACATACTATGAGTCATTACTAACTCGTAGTATTGCAGCCATCGCCGATCTATAGTTGTTCGCTGCGACCACTCGTACTGAAGCTGATTGACGCGAAGCAAAACATAAAAGGCTGGGAGGGCACTTGTGACTAGAACAATCGGCAGCCAAAGACCATAGGGTAGCAGGAGAGCTGCCATAGCAACAAGGGTAATACTGTTTTGCACCAAGCTACCAGTGCTTTCTAGCAAAGCGAGGGAACGACCGCTAGCACCTTCACGAGCGCGATCTAGCTGGTCATTATATTCAGATGATTCATAACAGCCAAAATCAATTGCTATCGACTGCTTGTGAATCAAACCGCTAATATGATCCTGTACCAGTTCTGACTGAGCTGTACGAATCCATTCGCTAGCACCTTGCATAAACTCTGTCAGGAGCAAGACACCAGCCATCAATCCCACTGGTATCAAAACCGTCTGGATGCTTGCCCAGGAAATGCCCGCACCCACAACCGCCACTAGGCTATTGACCAATAACCGCGTCAGGTAAACTGAAGCTGCGGGTAGCGTTCCTTGCAGCAACAACAAAGCCATCCAGGCTACAGTCCAGTAACGCGATGCAGCCCAAACAAGGCTGAAAGTATTTACCAGATGGGATAGTATGGTATTAGCGCTACCTAGTTTGCTAGTCAAAGTTTTACAATCCTCTTACAGAAATCGCAGAGAAATCCCACTCTGAATCTCCGCTTTCAGAGTTCTGGTAGGTAACTTGTGCTAGGTCATCCTCCACCAACTTAACCAACTGCGGCAAGTCTGCTAAAGAAGGTTGCCTGGTAAAGCGACAGAAAGACACATCCCTAACCAGAGTTGCACATTGTTGTAGATGGGATTTAGCAAAGTCAGGAGCAGTTAGTAAACTAGTTGCACGAGTGTGACGCACTAGTTCAGCAAAAGCCTCTTGAGGCGATAACTTGGTAATCTCATGGCGCGTTCCCTTAGCTAAAACATAAATCCGTTGCAGTGGTAGGGGAGTAGTCTGAAACCCTTGGGTGAATTTGTAGGACAGTTTCGCGGCATTCGGAAAAAGAGGGGGTAAGCTACCACTACTGTGTCCTAAAGAAGCGGCTGCATCAGGCAACAGTTTGACTTGCGGAAAAGCAGGAAATACCATAGCACTATCTGCGCCAGTTTGGATAGCCATGACATCATCTGTAACAATGTCATAGCCCTTAGCGTGGAAGGCTTTTGCTAAGGTGGATTTACCCCATCCTGAGGCACCCATAAACGCCACAACAAAATTGTTAATCGCCACACTGCTGGCATGAAGCACTAATAATCCCCGCTGTTGCAGCACCACTGCCATTACTGAGCCTGATAAACTAACGTGCAGCTTATCCTGATTTACCCCTGGTGCAGGTTCGATTATCACCTCTTGCCCAGCCCGAAATAAAAATCTGCCAATTCCAGGCAGGTCACCAGAGATATAGTTACCTTGAGCAAGTGTCTCCTCAGATATGCTATCTAGCGCCCCTAGACGCAGGATAACATCCGGAGACCCTTCGGCAACCATTAGCTCAGGTAAAGGAATCTCAGAGTGGATACAGAGATTGTAAGCAGTGTAAACGTACATCCTTAGCACTTAGCAGTATGTAAGATTTCTGGGTAAAAAAAGGCATCGCCCAAGTCAAGCGGTAGTACGGTGCGTTAAGACAAGAGCCTAACGCACCGTAATTTACAGATTTGCTGCGTGAGCAAAGCTAATACACCTACTTTGCCGGACTGGCAGGCAACCAGTAGGAGGTTGCCTACAAGTCCGAAGTGCTGGAAACGGACAACGCGTTTGTCGCTAAGGGTGATGTGATTACTGCTAGGGAAGACTCTCCCTAGCAACTGGTAACCACCTCAGCCTGTCTGACAGTAGTTATTAGCGACCTGCTGGGCTCGTTGTAGAGCTACCATCAGGATTGACGCGGACATCCAGTGAGTCGTCATTTTGGTCTACAACTCGACCGTTGAAGAAAAGTGTGTC
>CAXTNZ010000003.1:54191-64741 GCA_964245695.1 uncultured bacterium
ACCGTTGAAGAAAAGTGTGTCACGTGTAACGTTTCTTCCAGCAACTTGAGTAAGTTCCGCCAGATTGCCGTGGACAATCATTTTGGGCGTGTTGTATGTTTGTTTCATCGATTGATCTCCTGAGTGTAGTTTGTAGTTCACGGTAGTTGTACCCTGATCTAAACTGACGGTGTTGCTTGGTTATGGCTCATACCTATATCCAGAGCTTCACCAGCCACCAAAACAATTTGGACTTACGGCAGAACTTGGCTGTGGCGCAACCACAAAGCCAAGATGACTCCCTGCCAAACTGTCATGCTGTTTTCCTCGGAAACCCTTTCGCCTGATGTCATGCGGCGATAAACTGCTCGTAAGTAATCAGTTTCGATGTACTCTTCAACAGGTTCTAACTGGTTCGAGATTACTTCGTCGAGAAGCTGGCGATTAAGGGTTAACATACCGTGGAGGAAATTTGCTGTCATATTCGCTTTTCCCCCTCGCCACTGGACCGCTTCCGGTAGCACACCTGCCAAGGCACGACGCATCACCATTCGTCCCCATCCCTGACTGAGTTTCTGCTCTGCTGGTAGTGCCAAACAGAACTCTACTAACCGCTTGTCCAAAAAAGGATGGCGAGCCTCAAGGGAAAATGGAACTGCATATCGGTCTAGCTGTTCTAAAATGTAGGGAAATATACCTTGAGTTAGTCCACGCCAGTGGTACTCCCGAACGGTGAGTGGTGGTTCATGATCAACGTCTAGTGCCAGGATACGCTCATCCAAATTAATGCGTTGAGCAAAGCTAGGGTTGACTAGGGGTGGTGTAAGGGGGCTTTGCGATTGACTGCGCCCTCGCAATTTCCACCATTGCTTGTGTATAGATTCTGGAATCAAGGATTTGATTCCATAGTTGAAAAGCAGGTGTTTGCGGGAAATACCGAAAGAATTATGAATTTGATACACTGATGAAGCAAAGGTAAGCCAGCGAAACTGTCTAGCCTGTGCTTGCAGTTCGGGGATACCGTAGCTTTTGAACAGTGATTGAGGTGAAACCTCTAAGTTTTGGGCAACTCCTTGAGCTTCTGCAATAAAGGTTGCCCATTCTCCTTGACGTGCTAATTCTCTTAGCCTTGGTACACCGTGGCAAACTGTGGTATCACCATCAAGACCGTCTAAGATGATTCTAACACCTGCCTGCTGTGCCGCGCGATTTAATCTCCAAGGATAAGCGTGGCTAGGACCAAGCAAAGCTTCATCTTCGTACTGCCAAATTTCTTCCACGTCTGACAACGGACCAAATTGATCTGCATGGACATAGTGAGGAATTACTCCACCTTGATCCAAAACTGCGTTGATGAAAGGGCGTTCGTCACACTCGGTCACTTCGTCAAAAATATTTGAGATGGTGTGTAACTGAGTATTTCCCGTTTCAGCAAGTAAATTCCGGGCAACGCAGGTGACTGATGAAGAATCTAGTCCACCGCTCAAGTGGGAACCGATGGGGAAGGCGCTACGTAGACGACAACGGACTGCCTCGGTAAAAATTCGGCGAAATTCTTCTGCATAAGCCTCGTCGGAATCTAGCTTGATTTCACGGTTAGGGTCAAGAGACCAGTAAGACCACAGCCGTATCCCTGACTGACTTACAACCATGCTATGTGCTGGGGGCAGCCGCAGAATATCTTGGTAGGTGCTGATGGCTTTGTCTTCCATCATCAATGCTAAAAAATCGGCAATCCTCACCTCGTTGAGTCGCTGCGGCACCTGCGGTAAACACATGAGTGCCTTCATCTCAGAAGCAAACAGAAAGGCTTGACCTGGTTGTTGGTAATAATATAACGGCTTTACACCGAAATGGTCTCTAGCACAGAATAGCTTCTGCTCTCGCCCATCCCAAATCACAAAGGCAAAGTCACCTAGTAGATGCTCCGGGCATTGCTCGCCCCATTTCTCATACGCCGCCAGAATCAGCTGGCTATCCGTGATTTTTTCGGGTGGATAGTAATCAAAGTGTAACGCATAAATAAGTTCATCCCGGTTATCAATGCGACAATCTGCACTGATGACTAAATTACTTGTTTGGTTAACGAATGGCAGTTTTTCTAGCAGAGATTCCGGTGTTGTCCACAGCATTCGATGCCCAAAACCAACTGCCCCATCAATCCAGATATCTGCACCATCCGGTCCCCGGTGCGCTAGGGTATCGAGCATCCGCTCTAGGTCTTCCCTGTTTACAGGGCGACCGTCTAGGTAGTAAATGCCCATGATACCACTCATAATATAACTCCTTCAAGGGATGGCAAGGGAATAAAGCGAGAAAGGTCTTGGAGATTACCGATCGCCACTCGTCCCTGATGTTCAACCCAAGCATGTGCCTCTAGTTTACCTCTCTCTGTTTTGGCAACTCCGATACGCAGTTCGGGAGAGTGCCCGTAACGACTCATGAGAACTTGAGCAGTCAAAGCCCGTGCCAGACACATTACACCAGGCATATATCGGCTAGCTGCGTTCACAGCCCAGACAATTTTGCCTACGGTGACTTTGTTTGTAATCTGTGCATTGCTCATGGGCTGACTGATTTTCGTTAAGAGCTTTAACAGAGTTCTAAACGGTAGCAACCATAGCCCTAGTCTGATAGATGAAAGTATTATTAAGCTCATGACTAAAAGCTTTTGATCGCTTCCAGAAATCCGGAAAAAGTTAAGCAGCCGTCTCATTTTTGACATCTATTAGTTCTGCAACTATAAGGTTTTCCAGCAGTGCTATGAGGTCGCGATCACACTGTTGGGCATCAACTTCATACTCTTGCAAAAGAGTCTGCTTGATATCATACACAGCCTTAGGTTGCTGAATCAGATTCCAAATCCTTGCTCCCACCTCATTCAAACCGTGATAAACTCCAGTCTTCAGATTGAGAATGACTGCTTCTCCACCAAGATCAGAAGAGATTTGCTCCTGATTTGCCACTATTATTGAAGACTCTAAGATTTGCTGGTCTAATTGTTTTGGATTCATGGTTTGCTAAATTTCCTTTGGCTAATTGATTATTTCCGCCTTATATACTTGTATTAAACTTATCTTGTACTTAAATTAACTTCCGGAATTTTTGGGCGAAATCTCGAATAAATTTCTCAGGGATTAAGTATCTGTACAATCACGCTATAGGCGGACTTAGGATGTATGATGCCGCTATACACGACCTATCAAAACCGATCCGCCCTCCTGCATACTTACAGAAAGCGGAGTCTGTTTATCAGACATTGCTATCCTCAACAGCCAGACGATGACTACAAAAATCGTCATAAAGCCTTTGGAGGAGCGCGATCGCATCGGTCAGACGGTGGTAATTAGCCCTGGTATAAAATCTTGAAGAAGTTTGATGCTAGGCTACAGTTTACATCACACAAGGGTAGATTTTACTAAAACAAGCAGCCTGGTATAGATACTTGGAAGATGCTTACGTACGTATCTCATAGAAGTATACATGCGTAGGGAACCTTAAGTCTAAAGGTTCATCAGGTTCATTAAAAAAACATGTCCCTGTAAAGAGTGTGTAAAGAAAAACATCTTCTCGCAGCAAACTGAGCCTGCTTCCAAACTTGGGAAAGCCATACATTGGTTAACAAGTAAGCGTTCACGAGGGTTGAGTGTCATCAACAAGGTTAAGCGCGTCTTATGGTAACTTCTACAGAGGCGATGTTCAAAGATTGTCAAACTAATGGCTAAAACTTAGAGTCAACTCAAGCTGTGGGTCAAAGTTTAATGGCGCTAATCTTACTGATTGCGTTAGCAAAGCGGTTCTGCAAAAGCTTCGCCTACAGTTGTGTCGTTTTGGTAAGTTGCAACAAGCCACGCATTGAATGACAAAAATATGTGGGTAGGTTAAATAGACAAGATTGCATTCTTTCCCTGGCGATGAGAAAACGCTGTTCATCTTGCACATAAGCGAAGAGAGGCACATTACTTAACGGTGATGTCAAAAATCAAATTCAACTTAAGACTCAAGTTACTCAACGATTACTTTGCTAAGTAAAGCCATCCACATATCTGGCGGCTCTGAATAGTAATCAATTTCCTCAACTTGATATCGACAAGAGTTAGAGCCGTTTTTTAAAATTATGTAATCACCACGTTTGATACCTTTACCCTGTCCTGTCATGTAACCTTTTGACATCTCATCTACAGGTTCAAATACATAGTCACGTCCGCAAACGTATTCGGTATAATCATAAGTTTTATTCGGCTGCTGTTTTGGTTTAGTTAATAAAAAGCTAAATAGCGATGAAAAAATGACCCTAAGGTTGATGCTTGATCTGGTAGAAGACATAAGTCAGTTGAAAACAATAATGTTGACATCAAGGTTGAAACCGATAAGCAGTTTGCTTTACCCTGAAAATCAGCAAACTTCAATTCGGAGCATTTATCACAATCATTGATAGTTATAACCTCATATATTATTTTAATCGAGTGTTCCCATCAGACAAAGTTTAAATACCTAAAATACCTGGGCAAACAACTTTAAGTACCAGGACAATTTAATGTAATGTCTTGGGTAAGTCAGATGGCAATAAGAAAGCTTTTCAATTGCTACATTTCCATATTTAAAGCTTGGGTTGAGCATTACCTACCACTTCACTGACCTGAAAACACTAAAATTAACAGCACGAGCGTCAATAGCTACTGAATATCGTCACCCCAAAGTCAGATGTAAACTCCTCCGAATTATAAGTGGTTACGGGCAGTTTGTGAAATACGCTGTGATGAAATTCAGTTTGATGCAGCGAATTTGGCGTATTTAAAGCCAGAAGCTTGTTGTCAAACATCGCTCTCGATATTTGAGGCTAATTGGCATGAATAAAATAGGGTAGAAACTGGCAGCGAGCGCAAATGACTCCGTAACCTGTGGGATAGCCATTATCTAGCTATAGTCAAGGGCAAAAATATCATTTGTCGCAAATCAGATATTAAAGCACTTGACATTACCCTAGGAGTGACTGCTATACTAAATAGTGTGAAATCTTTGGGGCGTAGCCAAGTGGTAAGGCAGCGGGTTTTGGTCCCGCCATTCCTAGGTTCGAATCCTAGCGCCCCAGTATATGGAAGGGCTGGGTTCATTACCTGCCCTTCTCTTTTTTTCTGCCTACAGCAAGCAAAATGAAGATGAGCGAGATGGTGGGGTTAGCTCGGGCTACCGCCCAAATTTAGGCGCTGCAAAATCAATTGACAGCTACTATTAATATAATTTATACATATTGGAAATTTATAGTTTCACATTGCTAAGGTTTATTTCCAAGGCATTAAGTATATTTTTTGCTTTATGAGTAGCTGAAAACTATCAGTGGCAGTTTGCCTTGGTGTTGACTGTAACCTTGGACAGATTTATTAGTGTCAACCCGTAAAAACTTGTACGGATGATTACCATTAGAGAAGAAGGAAATGTTGTTTTTGTGTTTTATGCTACCAATACATACATTTAAACAACCACTAAAATGTCTGTCATCAGGTTTTATCCGGAGAAGTTAAAAGTCAATTAGTAACATTAAACAAACTAGGGCAATTGAGCAAATTATACTACTTGAAATCAGCCTAAATCCAGTTTAATTTCCAACACTAGGATTTAAATAGCAAGCTTGTTAGCTTTCTTGGTAACTGATTAGCCTTCATCCGCTCAACAATTTTATTGTATAAAAAATTTCTCTAGCTTTTACTTGAGGTGTATAATAAACCTACAAATTTCTCTTGTGTAATGTTACTGTAGTTGTAGTGCATCGCTCCAAATTAAGTCGGATTGTAAATACTTTAGCCAGGGTGATAGGTCTATCAGGTAGGTCTTTGACAATACTCAAGTTCTCCTTGAGATTGTTTGGACTATGTGATTAGTCAGTCAATTCAGTAATTAACCGGGGTGTGCCGAAAGGTAAGGTATCGTCGGAGAAATTTAACTCCGGATGCCTAAATTCAATCGCCACGTTGAACTGCGTAATTACTGTTAGTAATTTAATTTACCATCGCCATGCTAAAGTCAGAAAAGTATCCTCACCCGTTGTCACAAGCCAATACTGCCCAGTTAAATGATGTTGATGAAGGTGGATTGAATCTGGGTCAAGTTGGAGCATCTCTCCGTCGCCGAGCATTATTAATTGTTGGTGTAACAGGCGTAGTGGCTTCGGCGGCGGTATTGAAGGCAGAACAAGATCCTCCGGTGTATCAAGGCAAGTTCGAGATTTTAACGAAGCCTGTGACCGGCGAAAGTCAGGTTGTATCCAATCTCCCTCAAGCGCTCGGTAGCGGTCAAGTAGCAGATCCGGAGATGGTACAACCAGTACAGACCACAATTCAAGTTTTACAAAGTCCTCAAATACTTACTTCCGTTGTCGAAAAGCTTCAGACTAAATACCCAGAGTTACAACCAAAACAACAGAATCAATATACAGAGGCTGAGAAAAAACAATTTGCTTACAACTCATTTATTCAAAACTTAACCATTACCTCCAGTAAGCAAAATATCTTAGAAGTCCAATATAAACATCCAAACCAGAAGCTAGTTAGCGATGTCTTAGCTCTACTTTCTCAAGCTTACCTGGACTATAGTTTGAAAGAAAGTCAGCAAGACGTTGAGCAGGCAATTGGATTCGTTGAAGAACAAATAAAGCCACTAACGAGTAAGGTTCAACGCGAGCAATATGCACTACAAAGCCTTCGACAGGGGACGGATTTGATTGAACCAGCACAGAAAGCTCAAGAAGTTTCCACTCAGATTGCTACTTTGTCGCAACAGCGACTAGAGAATCGGGTGCAGCTAGAACAAATGGTAGCCAAGTATCAGGACTTGCAAAGGGAGTTAGCGCAACAGCCAGGTGAGAGGGCTGGTAATTCAGTGCTGACTGAAAATGTTCGCTACCAAAAGATACTAGATCAGATCCAGGAAGTGGACATTCAGATTAAAAAAGACTCAGCCGTATTTACGGATCAAGGTCTAAATTTGAAAGGTCGTTTACCGGAAAAGAAAGCTAACTTACTGGCGTTGCTTTCTCAGGAAGAGTCGCGGGTTCAGAGAGATTTTCAAAGCCGCATCCGGGAGTTGCAAGCGCGTGATAAATCCTTGATTGAGAAAATAGATAAGCTAAATAAATATGTTAGAGACTTGGCAGACACTAGCCGTAAGTACGATGACATTCAGCGGAACTTAAAAATTGCCACTGATGGTCTGAATCAATTTTTAGCCAAACAACAAGCGTTGAAAATAGAGAAAACTCAAACGGTGCAACCTTGGAAGTTATTGAGTCCGGCAGTAGTAGCTTCCGAAGAACAGATGAAACCCGAAAACTTCGCACTTGATGCTGTTTCAGAAAGTGCTAAGAAAAACTTAGCATTGGGGGGGATGTTAGGTTTGCTGTTGGGTGTAGGCGCGGCTTTAGTTGTGGATAAGCTGAGCAATGTCTTCTACACTTCCAAGGAACTCAAAGAAGCGAGTAGACTGCCGTTGTTAGGGGTAGTTCCGTTAAGAAAAGAACTTGGAGCTTTGGTTCCACAAGCAGGGGAACAAGCAGGTCGCATGTCGTTTTTTGAAGTATTTCGCTCTCTCTACACCAATATTCTTCTTTTAGGTTCAGATTCGCCAATTCGCTCTCTTGTAATCAGTTCTGCGGGACAGGGAGATGGTAAATCTACTGTTGCTATACAGCTAGCGCAAGCCGCAGCAGCGATGGGGCAACGAGTATTACTGGTGGATGCTAATCTACGTTGTCCTACACTGCACAATCGAGTAGGGCTGATGAATATTCAGGGATTGACCGATGTCATTTCACAAGATTTAGAGTGGAGTAATGTAATTGAGCGATCGCCTCTAGAGGAAAATCTGTTTGTGATGAGCGCAGGTCCGATTCCCCCAGACTCGGTGAGGTTGCTGGCGTCTCAGAAAATGCAAGATTTGATGGACGAGCTGCAAGCTAGTTTCGATTTAGTCATCTATGACACGCCGCCACTTTTGGGGTTTGCAGATGCCTACCTACTAGCGGCTAATACCAATGGCATGGTGCTAGTTGCTGGTTTGGGTAAGCTCAAACGGACTGTACTCCAGCAAGCATTAGAAGAGATTCAGGTATCTGGCACTCCCATTTTAGGGTTGATAGCTAATAAGTCTAAAGATTCCATACCATCCGCTTATAGCTACTATCAGCAGTATTACAAGCGGAACGTGAGCGATGAACGAATTGGTGACGATGCAGATAACATCACTAATTCTGCGTCTACCTCATCTTCAATCACAAACATTAAACGACGTTAGGATGGGGATTAGGGACTGGGTATTGGGGACGCTTGGACTGGGATAAGAATTTTCAACCTAGTTCTCCCATCTGTAATGCTAATCGCCAATACCCATTTTCCAGTCCCCAATACCCAGTAAGAGCGTACCTATTTTTCAGGGGATTTAAGAGCCTGATCCAGCACTTGCCGAGCTTGTTCTGCTTTAGCTCGCGCTTCCTGGTAACGCATGTTAGCTTGGGCAAAATTTTTGAGAACTTTAAAACCTTCCTTGAGGCGTGTAATTTCCTCCTCAGTCACCGACTGATCTGAAAAGAGGATGTCAACCGCTTTGCGAATTTCTGATGCTTCGGCGCGGGACTCCTGAACTTTGAGCTTGAGTGTGGCAAGGTTGCTCAAAACTTGGACAGCTTGTGTAATCGAGTCCTCACCACTAGCAGTATCAATTGATGCTTCTTTAACTTCAATTAATTGTTGAGGACCAAATCCCTCTTCGAGTTCCGTGGGTAGTTTACCTGCTTCGATCAGTTCCATGAGCTGATCCATCGCTTTGTCACGGGCTTTTGCTGAATCTTTGCCAGGAACAGTGAGGATGATTTCTGGGCTTTGAGCAAGAGTGTACTGAACCATATTTAGGCAGAAAAGTTGCTGGTTAACCAAGCCGAGGGAAATTATTTTAACATGAAGCGAGTGACAACAAGTTAATTCAAAATTAGCGAAGTTCTGATGCTTTATCGCAAGCCGCTACGCAAGAGAGCGCAAAAGCCGCCCTTTACATTGGATCGGACAAGCCCTGTTCTGTTCGTCGAAAGCTCCGCAGCGTTTCCGACAGGACAAAATGATTTTTTAAATTTTGCATTTTTACTTTTTAATTCCTTGCAGGGGTTGCCAAGGCAAGAAAAATAAAACTTTATACTAAAGAAAGGGAGAGTAAATTTCAATAGGAGGGAAGAGCAATGGCTCCCAATCCCACCATTATGCAAGCTGTGGAAAAATTGGGCTACCGCGTCACCGTTGGAGATGTGGCAACCCAGGCAGGATTGAATGTTGCGGAAGCTAGTCAGGGGTTATTAGCCCTTGCTTCTGATGCTGGCGGACATTTGCAGGTAGCGGAAGCTGGTGATATTGTTTACTTATTTCCAAAAAATTTTCAGGCAATTTTACGTAATAAGTATTTGCAGTTGCGATTGCAGGAATGGTGGAAAAAGGTCTGGGGCGTTCTGTTTTACCTAATTCGGATTTCCTTTGGAATTTTCTTAATTGTTTCCATCGCCCTGATTACTGTTACCACGATCATCATCATTACTGCTATCAACTCAGATCGCGACAGCAACGGCGGAGGAGGTAATTCTACCAGTGATAGCGGCGGTATAGGCTTTTTCTATTTCCCGGATTTATTCTGGTATTTTAGCCCAAATTATGCTGCTCACTACCAAGAACGGCGGCGCTCGAAAAGCGATCTGAATTTCTTTGAAGCTGTCTTTTCGTTTTTGTTTGGTGATGGCAATCCTAACGCTAACTTAGAAGAACGCCGCTGGCAAGAAATTGCAACTGTGATTCGCAATAACCGTGGTGCAGTGGTAGCTGAACAAATTTCTCCTTATCTAGATAATATCGGTGAGAAATATCAACAAGAATATGAAGACTATATGCTACCTGTTCTCACTCGCTTTAATGGGCAACCAGAGGTAAGTCCTGAGGGGCAGATTGTATATTACTTTCCAGAGTTGCAGGTGAGCGCAGCAAAAAAACGTCGTCACTCAGCGTCAGTGTACCTGGAGGAATTTCCCTGGCGGTTTAGTGCGGCGAGTTCAGGACAAACTCTGCTTTGTGCTGGGTTGGGTGTAGTAAATTTGGTCGGCGCCTTAGTACTGGGAAGTTTATTGCGAGATGGTACAGTAGCTGCACAAGTGGGTGGACTTGTCGCTTTTGTACAAGGAATTTACTGGTTGCTGTTGGCTTACGGAATCGGTTTCTTGGGGGTGCCCCTAGTACGTTATTTCTGGAATCAATGGCGCAATAGTAAAATTGTTGCACGTAACCGTGATCGCCTTGAGCGCGCCAGACTATTGGTAAGCGAGAAAGATGCTTCTTTGCAAAATAAAATGGACTACGCCCGTCAGTTTGCAACTGAAAAAGTCATTGGCAATGAAGATTTAGCTTACACCACGGAAAGTGACTTACTCGAACAAGAGGTTGAGCGTTCGGCACAAATTGAGGCTGAATGGCAACGGCGTCTTGAGCGCGGGAGTGGGGAATAAGAGGAGGGGGAGAGGGGAGCCAGCGCTGTGCGGAGGTGTCCTCCGT
>CAXTNZ010000004.1:0-54783 GCA_964245695.1 uncultured bacterium
CTGTGGAGGCAGAGCAAGAACGGCTCTCTCAGATTTTTGGATGGGGAGTGGGGGAGTGGGGGAGTGGAGGAGCTTCGGGAGCTTCGGGAGACAAATTAATTACCTCATCCTCCTCCGAACCCTCCGAACCCTCATCCATATGGCAGCAACTACTCCGAGCAAGCGATCAATTTGTCGTTTATCGAGCCTCAATTGCTGGACCAACTGTGATTGCTGGTTATCATTGGTTCAATGACTGGGGGCGCGATACCTTGATTGCTTTACCGGGGTTAGCGTTGGTTCCGCAGCGCTTTGACTTGGCAAAAGGACTGTTGCAAACCTTTGGGCGTTACTGTCACTACGGTCTGATCCCCAATGCTTTTCCCGATGTTGGTGGCGAACCGTTTTACAACAGTATCGATGCGGCGCTGTGGTGGATTGAAACTTTAGGACTTTACTTGGAAGCTACCCAAGATTGGAAATTTCTCGCAGAACAATACCCAGTGGTACAGCAAATCTACAAAGCGTTTATCGGCGGCACGCGCTACAATATCCAGGTTGATTCTACTGATGGGTTAGTTAGTTGGGATACTCGTGGTGAAGCTCTTACCTGGATGGATGCGGTGGTTGGAGGACAGCCTGTCACTCCCCGTCGCGGTAAGCCAGTGGAAATTAACGCGTTGTGGTACTCAGCTTTATGTTGGGCTTCTCGGTGGGCAGAAATCTTGATCGAACGACAACCGCCAGCTGAATCGAAGCGTCTTGCTAAGCAGGCGCGACGTTACACTCAGCAAGCAAAAAAGGTGCAAGCTTCCCTACAAAAGTTCTGGAATCCTCAACTTGGGTATTTGTACGACACGATTGAGCCGGACGATCGCCGGAATTCTCAAATTCGCCCAAATGCGGTTTTGGCGCTTTCGTTGCGCCATTGTGGATTTTCTCAACACCAGGGGCGTCAGATACTTGATAAAGCAACTTCCAGCTTGCTGACTCCCTATGGTCTTCGCACTCTCGATCCATCTGATCCCGAATACATAGGCAAATACTTAGGCAACTCGGTGGAACGCGATCGCGCCTACCACCAAGGCACTGTTTGGAGTTGGCTAATTGGTCCGTTTATCCGCGCTTGGGAGCGTTTTTACGAACAAAAACCTCTACCCTTTGATTGGCAACTTTTGTTGAATCACTTCCTCTGCGATGCCTGTCTTGGATCAATTTCGGAAATTTTTGATGGCGAGGAACCTCACATACCCAGAGGGGCGATCGCTCAAGCTTGGTCGGTTGCCGAGGTAATGCGTCACTATCGAGGACTGGGGAAAGATTCTTCCCAATACCAAGTACCCAATCTTTAAATTTACTTTTACCCTATAGTTCTTCGGTCAGGCGTTATCCAACTTTTTCGCGTTGCTTTCTTTGGAACAGCGAGTGATAGCAGGCGATCGCCTGCCTATTAGACATACCAAAAGCCAATACTCCGATAGACAACCTTAACGAGCCAATCAAACTGAAGGCGAGAAAGCATTTTACCGTATGTGCTTCTTTTTCTCGCTGATGTAGAGCTATGCCAGAAAAGCTGATTTATTGATATAAATTCTCATAAATTAAGTTAATTTAAAACATTTAAGCGCAAATGTCAATCAAAAAATCTTGATGAAAATTGTCTCTAGTCAATAAGTTATAACTTGTTTGTAAGCTCTATAAAGCCTGATGTTTGGCTATTTTATACTAAATAAACATAATTTTATTTTTATTAAAGCCTAAAAGTGTTTGACATAGATTATCATTTGCTTTACTCTAATTTGAGAACTTCTATCAGTTTTATCCGGGTTCTAATAGTAGTCGCGAAATTAAGAACTTGAAAAATAGCATATGGGGATTAATAATTTATTTTCGGCTGGCGGCGTCGTCATGTGGCCTCTGCTGGGGTTTTCTGTGTTGGCAGTAGCGTTGATTATTGAGCGTATCAGTTTTTGGTATCGGATCAATACTCGCCAAAACCGGGTAGTGCGAGAGGTGTTGAATCTCTACCGCCTGAATAATGTAGTTGGCGCTTTCGATAAACTTCGGCAAAATGCTGATTTACCGATCACACGCATTTTTCTTTCAGCTTTAGAATTGGAAGAACCGACTCCAGAAGAATTTCGATTGGCATTAGAAAGTGAAGCGCAAGCCGAAATACCTTTGCTTAAGCGCTTTCAAAACATTTTCGAGACAATTATTTCTCTAGCACCACTATTAGGTCTTCTCGGTACCGTCTTGGGATTAATTGCTTCCTTTGCTTCTCTAAATATCGGTGATGTGGGAGGTACGAAAACATCGGGTGTAACAGCAGGTATTAGTGAAGCTCTCGTTTCTACTGCATCGGGTTTGATAGTAGCTATTTTTACACTGCTATTTGCCAACACTTTCCGGGGACTTTACCAACGACAAATAGCAATGATTCAGGAATTTGGCGGACAGTTGGAATTACTTTACCGCCGTCGCTATGAACGAGGAGGAGAGAAGTCCTATGCGGCTACAAGATGAACCAGATTTCCCAGCGCAGATTAACATCGTGCCGATGATTGATGTGATATTTGCAATTTTGACGTTTTTTATCATGTCAACGTTGTCTTTAACTAAGTCGGAGGGGTTGCCAGTAAATTTACCGAAAGCGGGAACAGCGAAACAACAGCAAGTTCCTACTAAAATTACCGTGACGCTAGACCAACAAGGACAGGTAAGCCTGAACCGCAAAGCAACTACCATTGATGCTTTAACACAGCAAGTGCGTACTTTGGTTGGTACTAACCCGGAAGCTTTGGTGATTATTAATGCTGATGAAAAAGTAGGTCACGGTCAAGTGGTGGCGGTGATGGATCGGGTGCGTCAGGTAAAGGGTGCAAAGTTGGCGATCGCTACTCAAAAGCCTTAACTAATCCGATTAACACGCCATAAGAAGATAATGAGCTTTCCCAGCCGATGAATGCAGCTAAAGGATTGAGTCAGCGATTAGCATTACCGCTTGTTGGTCTAGTCCTGGGATTATTTATTCTCCTGCTGTGCCTGATAGTTAGTATCACCCAAGGCGCGGCAGAAATTCCCCTAGGCAGAATTTTTACAGCATTAACAGCCTTTGACGGCTCAAAAGACCACTTAATTGTTTGTACTGTCAGGCTACCGCGATCGCTCATAGCCATGCTGGTAGGTGCTGCCCTTGCTGTTTCTGGAGCAATCATGCAAGGCTTGACACGTAATCCTTTAGCCGATCCAGCCATCTTGGCTCTTGAACCGGGCGCAGCACTGGCGGTGGTTGTATCGGTGTTTCTTTTCGGCACTTCTTCTCTAAGTGCTAGCGCTGGTTTTGCTTTTCTCGGTGCTGCGGTGACGGCGGTAGTAGTTTACTTGCTTGGTTCCCTTGGTCGCGGTGGATTGACACCACTCAATCTTACCCTAGCAGGCGCAGCTATAAGCGCTCTACTTTCTTCATTCACCACCACCATCCTCATCCTCAGCCAACAAACACTGGAAAAAATCCGGTTTTGGCTAGCTGGGTCAGTTGCAGGTAGTGATATTACCTTATTTTTACAAGTGCTGCCGTATATAGTTATCGGACTGGTGCTGGCTTTCACTATTAGCCGACAAATCACTATCTTAAATTTGGGTGAAGATGTCGCCAAAAGCTTGGGTCAAAAAACAGCATGGGTAAAAGTTACTGCTGCTGTAAGCGTGGTGCTGCTGACGGGTAGTTCAGTTGCAGTAGCTGGAACCATTGGATTTATCGGTCTAGTAGTGCCTCATATCGTTCGCTTTTTTGTGAAAGTTGATTATCGTTGGATTCTGCCATATGCAGCTGTTTTGGGGGCGATTTTTTTACTGGTTGCAGATATTGCAGCCCGGTTGCTGATAGCGCCCCAAGAACTACCCGTTGGTGTGATGACGGCAATAATTGGCGCACCCTTTTTCATCTATCTAGCGCGGTTGCAGGTAAAGCGATGAATAAAAGTTGGCTAGTCATCCGTTCACCAACGCTGCCGATATCATTTCGTCTCAACAGACGCGTACCCCCTGTGCTGCTAACGCTCTTGATGGTCACTTTGGCTGCTATGGTCATGAATGTGGCACAGGGTGATTATCCCATCTCGCCACTGGATGTGTTGAAGACCATATTGGGTTTGGATACAAGTAACCCTGACCATGCCTTTATTATCAACAGACTGCGCTTACCCCGAACTTTGGTAGCTTTTATGGTGGGGGTGGGACTGGGAATTTCCGGCACCATCCTTCAGGGACTGACACGCAATCCCCTAGCTGACCCAGAGATTATTGGTATTAGCGCAGGTGCCAGTCTAGCTGCTGTCACCTTGATTGTTGTTGTACCGTCAGCATCTTTGTTTGCCGTGCCTATATCTGCGTTTATCGGTGCTTTGACTGTTGCCATATTGATTTACTTGCTAGCTTGGCAAAAAGGCAGTTCTCCTATGGGTTTAATTTTGGTTGGCGTGGCGATCGCGGAAATAGCTCGCGCTTTCACCACCTTAATGATTACCTTTGGGCAAATCGATAATGTTAGTCAGGCTTTGGTTTGGCTGGCTGGCAGTGTTTACGGTCGCAGTTGGGAGCAAGTAGCGTCATTGCTGCCCTGGCTAGTTATTCTTGTACCAGGAGCGTTGATGCTGGCAAGGCATCTGAATGTGCTCAACTTGGGAGACGATATAGCTAGAGGTTTAGGTAGCTCAGTTGAGTGGCAGCGCGGCTTGCTGCTGCTGGTGAGTGTGGGGCTAGCGGGTGCATCCGTGGCAACTGCTGGCAGAATTGGTTTCGTTGGTTTAATCGCTCCCCACTTGGCACGCCAGCTGGTAGGCTCAACTCATGAAAGCTTGATTTTGATCTCGGCGATGTTCGGCGGGATGATTGTCGTTCTGGCTGATTTGTTAGGGCGGACGCTGTTTGCGCCTATTGAACTTCCTTGTGGTGTAGTTACCGCCGCTGTGGGCGCTCCTTACTTTCTCTACTTGCTAATTCGCAACCGCAAGCGGTAATAATACCAAATTATGAAAGAACTGTCAACCAAAAGCCTCTCCCTAGCATACAATTCTACGCTGATTATCCATGACCTGAATTTGGCAATACCAGCTGGACAGATTACTGCCTTAGTGGGGTCCAACGGTTGCGGTAAATCAACACTGCTACGGGGTTTAGCTCGGTTGATAGCGCCGCGTACAGGCACGGTTTATCTTGATGGTGCGTCTATTTTCCAGCTATCTGAAAAGGAGGTAGCTCAACAGCTAGGCATTCTGCCTCAAGGACCTGTAGCACCGGAAGGTCTTACAGTCAGAGAACTTGTGGCTTTTGGTCGTTATCCTTACCAAAACTTGTGGGTGCAGTGGTCTAAGGAAGATGAGCAGATGGTGGAGCAGGCTTTGGCGATTACGGGGATGAAGAAGTTAGCAGAGCGATCGCTCTCCACTTTGTCGGGTGGACAGCGACAGCGGGCTTGGATCGCGATGGCGTTGGCACAGGATACAGAGATTCTGCTGTTGGATGAACCAACGACTTTCTTAGACTTAGCGCACCAAGTAGAAGTTTTAGATTTGCTCTACGAGTTGAACCAAAGCAAGGGACGGACAATTGTCATGGTGCTGCATGACTTAAATCAGGCGTGCCGATACGCTGATTACTTGGTTGCGGTACGAGAAGGTAGGGTATGCGCTCAAGGTGAGCCAATGCAGGTGATGACTGAATCGATGGTGCGTGAGGTTTTTGGGCTGGAGTGTCGCATTGTTCCCGATCCGGTAGTTGGTACACCGATGTGCGTACCTGCTTGTCGCAAAGTAAAGGCAAGCAAAAGTGGTTTTTAACACCTTTAATAATTGTCAAAACTGTAATGTTTATCAACTGGATTGGTTTTGGTACTCTTTTCCGTTCTGAATACAAGCGCAATTTTTTCAAAAGTTTTCCAAGAAAAGCAAACCGAATTTTTACTGTCTTACTTGGTATTTTATTTGCCTTTGTAGTCGGAAGCGAAAGTCAAAGTTTCAGCGCTCCACCAACCTCCACGGAAATACTTTGGGATACTTACGGCGTACCGCATATTTACGGTAAGGATGAAGCAAGTGCCTTTCAAGCTTTTGGTTGGGCGCAGATGCACTCGTCAGGTAACTTGCTTTTGCGTCTCTACGGTCAAGCACGGGGACGTGCTGCTCAATACTGGGGAGAGAAATACCTAGAATCAGACCGCTGGGTGCTGACTTGGGGAGTGCCAAATCGCGCCGCTTCTTGGTATAAGGCACAAAGTCCAACTTTTCGCGGCTACTTAGATGCTTTTGCAAGAGGGATAAATACTTACGCTAAGGAACATCCTGATTTGATTGATGATGAAGTTAAGGTTGTGCTGCCAGTTACGGGAAAAGACGTATTGGCTCACCTTCAGCGCGTACTATATTTTACTTTTGTAGTTTCTCCAGAGCGAGTTGCAGGTGTCAGCGAAGAGGAGCCAAAAGCAGGATCTAACGGTTGGGCGATCGCACCTTCTAAGTCTACCAGTGGCAATGCTATGCTCCTAGCAAATCCACACCTGCCTTGGTCGGATTTATTTTTGTGGTATGAAGCTCAGTTGACAGCCCCTGGTATTGATGCTTATGGGGCAGCACTTTTGGGTATTCCTGTTTTAGCGATCGCCTTCAATGATAATTTAAGTTGGACTCACACTGTAAATACTCATGATGGCTGGGATGCCTACGAACTTCAACTAGCTGACAATGGCTATCGCTTTGACGGTAAAGTCCGCGCCTTTAAAACAGAAACTTTTTCCTTGAAGGTGAAGCAAAAAGACGGCTCGCTGCGAAAAGAACGCCTAGTAGTGAAACGTTCTGTCCACGGACCTGTTGTAAAAGGCAAAGACGGCAAAACTCTGGCGTTGCGCGTTGTCGGTCTTGACAGACCTGGTGTGTTGGAGCAGTGGTGGGATATGGCGCGTTCCCAAAACTTCACCCAGTTTGAAACCGCACTGCAACAATTGCAACTCCCGATGTTTACGGTGATTTATGCAGACCGAGAGGGACACATCATGCATCTTTTCAACGGTCTAGTTCCGGTGCGCCAAGAGGGAGACTTTAAATACTGGTCAGGTATCGTTCCTGGTGATACATCAAAAACCTTATGGACGAAATATCACCCTTACCAAGACTTACCAAAAGTTATCAATCCAAAAAGTGGCTGGTTGCAGAATGCGAATGAACCACCCTGGACAACGACGTTCCCAGTGGCGCTTAATCCAGATAATTACCCGCCTTACATGGCACCACGCGGTCCGATGTCTTTTCGGGCACAACGTTCTGTGAGAATGCTAGCCGAGGATAAAAGTATTTCTTTTGACGAGATGATTGAGTACAAGCACTCCACGCGCATGGAACTAGCGGATCGTATTCTGGATGACTTGATTTCTGCTGCACGCAAGCATGGAGATGAATTAGCGCGTCGTGCTGCCGATATATTGGAAACTTGGGATAGACAAGCCGAGGCAAATAGCCGGGGTGCGGTACTCTTCGCTTTTTGGGCGCAAGAGATAGACTTCGAGAGTGCGTTTACCACCCCCTGGAAAGAGGACTCACCACGCACGACACCAGACGGGTTAGCAGATCCTCAGGGTGCAGCTAAGGCGCTTTCATCGGTAGCAGCAAAGGTGGAAAAGGCTTATGGTCAGTTAGATGTAGCCTGGGGAGATGTCTTTAGACTCAAATATGGCGATGTGGATTTGCCTGGTAATGGTGGCGATGGAGACCTCGGTATCTTCCGGGTTATCACTTACGCACCGGCAGACAATGAGCGCTTTGAACCTGTTCATGGCGATTCTTATGTTGCGGCGATTGAGTTTTCCCAGCCAGTTAGGGCGATGGTACTTACCAGTTACGGCAATGCAACTCAACCGAGTTCGCCCCATGTAGGCGACCAGTTGCAGCTATTCGCTCGCAAGCAGTTGCGTCCGGTTTGGCGAACCAGAGAGGAGATTACAGCGCATTTGGAGGAGCGCAAGGTTTTATAAGTTGTTGGAACTAACTATGTAGATTTTCAATTTGTTGGAGATTTTCAATGTTACCCATCATTACAAAGGAACGCCCTAACACGTTCGATGCCATCAGCTTGATTACAGAGCTGCAAGCCCTTCTTGAACCCCTTTATCCTCCCGAAAGCCGTCATGGGTACAGTGTCGATAAGTTGCTTGCCGAGGACGTGGCGTTTTTCCTGCTGCGTGCAAACAAGACTTCAGCGTGTTGTGGTGGCATCAAATTGGTGGGCAGCGAGTATGGCGAGATCAAGCGGATGTATGTGCGTCCACAATTCCGTGGATTAGGGTTCGCCAAGTTGATGCTCAATCATTTGGCAGACTATGCCCATGCTCACAACATCACATTGCTGCGCTTAGAAACTGGAGTTCACCAGCGAGAAGCAATCGGGCTTTACGAGCGGCTGGGCTTTTACCGCATTCCCCCATTCGGTCCCTACACCGACGACCCACTCAGCCTGTGCTATGAGAAGCGGCTCACGTGATGATCACGCTTGCACTCTTTGCCTAGTTTTAAGGTGTGTGTTAAAGACAATCAAAAAACACTTACTTACGTCCTGATACCTGAAGGAATAAAAATTGAAGAAACTGCGAAATTGAGAAACTAAATTAATAAAATTATTCCTTATACTTCCTGACTATCAAATTTTGTTAGTAAGGAATTTTTATTTGCACCAAAAAGTAAACGCGATCGCATTTATAGCTCTTGAGCTAAACTTTTAAGTAAAAGCGGTTGGGCTGAATGTATAAAAAAGTGGTCGCCTGGAAGCATCTCTAAGGAGAAGGAAGCGCTGGTTTGCTCCCGCCATGCTTCCAGACCCTCGTAACTGACTTCTAAGTCTTGCAAGCCACCAAAAACAGAGATAGGACACGCAAGCGGCGGCTCACTAATGTATACATAAGTTTCCAGGACGGCAAAATCTGCCCGCAGGATGGGGAGAAGCAATTGCATCAGTTCGACATTCTGTAGCACCGCTTCCGGAGTACCGTTGAGACGGCGCAGTTCCTGCAAAAACTCAGGTTCTGGTAGGGCGTGGATGGGCGGATCTAAATCAAGAATTTGAGGAGCGCGACGACCAGATATGAACAAGTGAACAGGAGTCAGATTATACTCTCTGCGGAGTAGACGGGTTAACTCAAAGCTAACAAGTCCACCCATACTGTGACCGAAGAAGGCGAATGGTTTGTCTAAGTGTGGAAGAATGGAGGATGCGATCGCCTCAACAAGAGCATCTAACCGCGTAAATGGAGCGAACCTCATCTGGGTTAAGCGTCCTGGAAGTTCCACAGCACAGACTTCGACAGTCGCTGGTAAATTGTCTGACCATTTGCGAAAAATCAGAGAACTACCACCTGCATAGGGAAAGCAGAATAGCCGCACCGCAGCCTGAGAATTTGGCTTGGGACAGGTAACCCAGGAGTTTGAGGTTCGTGTATTTATCATTGCTGAGTCATTTTCTGGCGAAGACTGAGTGGTCTCATATCAGTCCACACTTCCTTAATATATTCCAGACATTCCGCTTTGGAACCACTTTTACCTGCATCTCGCCAGCCAAGAGGATTATCTCGGTCAGCAGACCAGATAGAATATTGTTCTTCGTGATTAACTACAACTTTGTAAATCGTGGTGTCTTCTACGTTTTCTCTATTCATTTTTCCGCTCCTATTATAGTAATTCTAAATTATTCGTGAATTCCATCTCTCTTCTCTTCTTTCCTCTGCGTCGCGCCAGTCGCTACAACGGGGGGAACCCCCGCAACGCGCTGGCTTCTCTGTGTCCTTTGTGGTTCGTTTAAAATTCATGCCTTTTGTAAATGAGAAGAATGAGAAGGCAAAAAGCCTCCTTGACGCAGTTCCGCAACACTATCTTTGACCGCTTGAATTATGTAATTAATATCCTCATCTGTATGGGCTGTGGATAAATAACCACTTGCTCCTAAAAGATGGATTCCCCTATCCAACAGATGATAGCGTAACAAGTCCATACTTCTAGAAACAGCAGAATTTCCCCCAGAATGTGTGGATGCAGGACCAAATAGCGAACCAAAATTCGCCATTCTTAGCGGTACTTCATCTTCTTCAAAATAAGCATTCAATGCAGCGACAAATTGCGACGTGCGATGATTCAATTGCTCTTGAAGCGTTGCTCCCTCACTCTTAAGATATTTAAGCACCGCTTGTGCAGCAGCCATAGCTAACGGATGCTTGCAAAAAGTACCAGCAAAAAACGTCTTTTTTGCTTGCGGGTAAGAATCATCTCCATAATTCCACATACCCCCGTCTATAGCATCCATATAAACACTTTTACCAGCAATAATTCCAATTGGCAGACCACCACCAACAATTTTTCCATAGGTGGCTATATCTGCTGTAACGCCAAAATAAGCTTGTGCGCCGCCAGGATGGATGCGGAAACCTGTAATCATTTCATCAAAGATTAAAGTGATTCCTGCTGCTTTTGTTAATTCCCTAAGTTGTTGGAGAAATGCTTTTGGTTGCAAACTTGGTCTGCTAGTTTGTACGGGGACAACAAGAACGGCTGCTAATTCTTGCTGATGAGCTTTTATCACTTCTAATGATTGAGGAGCGCCATAATCTAAAACCAAAACATCTTTAACAAAATTGGGCAGTATTCCAATAGTTAATGGCACTGTAGATAAATTATCCTCTGTCTTTTCTACTTTAACTAGCGTGCCATCAAAATGACCATGATAAGAACCTGAAAATATAACAATTTTGTGGCGATTTGTGACTGCTCTTGCTATGCGAATAGCTGTCATCACGGCTTCTGTACCTGTATTACTAAAAGCTACCCGCTCCATTCCCGTTAGTTCACAAATTAACTCAGCCACCTCTCCTGCTAGTTCTGATTGGGGACCAATTTGTATTCCTTTGTCAAGTTGTTCTGTCAAGGCTTCTTTAATAAAGGGTGGGTTATGACCAAAAAGATTTATTCCCAGCCCCATCATCAAATCTATATATTCGTTATCATCGACATCCCATATTTTGGAACCTAAAGAGCGCTTGGCAACAATGGGATAGTACATTTCCTTGAAGGGGAAATTGAACTCTCCTAAGTTTTTATTATCAGCTAAAACTGTACGATAAGTTTGTGAGAGTTGTTTTGATGTTTTTGTGCGCTGGGTGTAGCGTGTTATCAACGATTCCAAATATTTTTCTTGCTGCGAACTCAGTCCTACTGTAGATAACATTTTTGTTATTTTTGTTGAGTTGATATGTGGCAAATCTGTTTTACGAAGTTCGGGCTTTTTAGCGCTAAAGCGCTTACTACGAACTACATTTTCAAAGGTGTAATATCCAAGAAACCCTTTTCAATCAGGTGTTTAAAGTAAGTAGTTAGTAGCTGATTATCTACTGCTGGACAAGTGATAGAAGTACCATTCAGTCCATTGAGGGTATTTTGGCAATCAAACTTTAGAAATGCTGAATTGGAAGTTTTATTTTCAGAGTTTCTTGCTGGAAAAAACGGCACAAGGGAATACAAAGGATGCGTTGATGAACCTTTGGTAACATTAAGTAAATTTTCTCGCCACTGCTCGTAAGGAATCTGCTCAAGTTGATAACCGAGTGAATGGATATGCTCGATAAGCATACTTGAGTGGAGTATCTGGGGATGAACTAAGTGAAAAGCTTTATTCACAGATTCTTCTTTTTTTGATAAAGAAACTATAGCTTTGCTTACATAATCTACAGGAACTATATTCTCTCTAATGTCTCTGTCTGGTACACTACCAAGTTGAATACAACCTATTATCAGTTTGTACAAAAAGTCATTTGAATTAAAGACACCAGTTTGGCTATGTCCTGATATACGTGAAGGTCTGTAAATACAAACAGGAATTCCTCTTTCGCTGCCAATTTGTACTAACTTTTCGGCAACGTATTTACTCTGAGAATAGCCGTTAGAAGGTAATTGATTATCATCAAGGTTGTCTTCGCGAACTAATTTCTCACCAGAGTAACCAACTGAGGAAAAAACACCAGAGCTAGAAATAAAATGCACGGGTTTGGTTTTGATTTGACTTGCTAATCTCAAAACTTCTTGGGTTCCTTGTACGTTGGTTTGTTTGAGGATAGAGTAGGGATAAATATGATGAACCCAAGCACCATTGTGATAGATGACATCGATTTGACGCGCTAGCAGTTGAAATTGCTCGGCTTCTAAACCTAAAAGCGGCTTTGACAAATCACCAACAACCGGAATGATTCTGAAGCTTAAAGATTCATGCCAAAGTCCATAAGCTTCTAAGCTATTTTGCAGCTTTTTCTTGCCTTCGTCAATATTTTTGCAACGTACTAAGCAGTAAATATCTGCTTTAGTTTGCTGTAGAAGTTCATAAAGTAAAAATGCGCCTAAAAAGCCGGTTGCTCCCGTCAATAAAATACAAGATGGTGCAGTGACAAACTCACCCACAGTTTCAGGTAGAATTGTAGGATCTAAAACGGCTTCAGCTTTGATATCCTCAATTGTGGTGTAAGCTTCTGAGGAGCCAACTTTATCAATATTTTCAGCTAAACCTGCAATCGTAGGTATTTCTAAGAAACTGCGTAAAGATACATCTATTTTAAAATTTTCTCGAACCTTGGCAAGTAGCTGAGTTGTTAATAAAGAATGTCCTCCTAATTCAAAGAAGTTGTCATGAATACCGACTTTTTCAACTGGCAAAATTTCCGTCCAAATTTTAGCAAGCATTTCTTCCACAGGCGTGCGAGGAGAAACAAATCCTATCAATGACCTTACTTGTTCAGGTGCAGGTAACGCTTGACGGTTCACTTTACCGTTAGGACTTAGAGGTAGTTCCTTCAGGATTATAAAAGCAGATGGAACCATGTACTCTGGTAGTCTTTCCTTAAGAAAGTTGCGCAGTTCATTGATTGTCAAAGTTGATTCTTGATGAGGAACTACATAGGCGACTAAACGCCTATCGCCAGGTATATCTTCTCGCGCCACAACCACGTTTTGCTGCACTTGTAAATACTGGTTGAGCGCCGCTTCTATCTCGCCTAATTCAATACGGAAGCCACGAATTTTGACTTGATTATCAATACGTCCAAGAAACTCAATATTTCCATCACTCAGGTAGCGAGCTAAATCTCCCGTATTGTATAAACGCATACCTAAATTTTTGCTAAAGGGGTTAGGAATAAATTTTTCAGCAGTCATTGCAGGCTGGTTGAGATAGCCTCTAGCCAAGCCTTCGCCGCTAATATAAAGTTCGCCCCTGACACCAACACCAACCGGATGCAAGTGAGAGTCTAGTATATATATTTGCGTATTGGCTATGGGACGACCGATGGGTACTTGCGTTTTGGTATGTTGAGAATTACAGTGATATACGCTGCTCCAAACTGTTGCTTCTGTCGGTCCATACTCGTTAAATAGAGATGTTTCAGTCGGCAATTTTAAGTGATGTTGCACCAACTCTGTTGGACAAGCTTCACCTGCAACAATTACAGCGCGAAGCGAAACTAATTGTTCTGGTTTTGCCTGCTGTAAAATTAGAGCATATAAAGAAGGAAGGCTTAATAAATGGGAGATATGATTTTGAGCTATTAACTCTATGAGTTTTGGTACTTCGCGTTGCAAACCTTCTTCAGGAAGATAAAGAATTCCTCCAGAACAAAGAGTCCAAAAAATACCCGCCACCGAACTATCAAAAGCAAAGGAGGAAAGTAATAAGAAACTGGTAATTTCCTGATAGTAAGCAAGACGCGCAGTAGTTGAGTGAACTAAATTTTGATGTGTAACTTGCACTCCTTTCGGTTTACCTGTGGAGCCAGAAGTATAGATTATATAAGCTAAATTTTCCGCACAAATTTTCCAAGTAGGATTTTCTTCACTTTCTTGTGCAATATCCCAATTGGTGTCCAAGCAAATTGTCTGCGCGTTGTGGACAGGTAAGCGGTCCAACAATCGGTGTTGAGTTAATAATATTGATGTCCGGGTATCCTCTAAAATGAAGGCTAGACGCTCTTGGGGATAGGTGGGATCGATTGGTACATAAGCACCGCCAGCTTTTAGTATACCAAGTATACCGACGAGCATTTCAGGCGATCGCTCGACACAAATTCCTACCAATACCTCTGCTCCCACACCTAATTTTTGCAGGTAATGTGCTACTTTATTGGCACGAGCGTTGAGTTCTGCATAGGTAAGTTGCTCGTCTTGAAACGCGACAGCAATATTATTTGGTGTACGCTCTGCTTGTTCTTCAACTAATTGGTGGATACACTTGTTTTGTGGATAATTAGCGTCAGTTTGGTTGAACTCAAATAGAAGTTTGTGAAGAGTGCGATCGCCCAAAATATCCAACTCACTAATTGCTGCTTCTGAATTCTTAACGGCACTTTCTACCAACTTATGAAATTGCTCTGCTAAATTTTCAATATCATTGGTACAAAACTGGTTGGAGTCATAATGAAATTCGGTAATAATATAATCTTTTTTTTGCTTACAATAAAGCTTAATTTGGAAACATTCAATGCAAGTGTACTGCTGATAAATTGAAAATGTTACATCGCCTTCGTAGAACTTTGCATCTTCTTCAAAATCAAAGCCAAAAGGCAAAAAAGATAAGTTACCATTTACATCTGATGCTATTTGTTCCCAAGTAAAACACTCTTGCCACTTGGAAATTTCTTCTACCGATTCATGAACTTGCTGCAAAATTTGACTGAAGCGAAAATTATCTTCTAATTGACAATGAAGTGGTAAATATTTGGCAAACAGCCCCAAAGCATCTTTGAGTTCCTCATATTTCCTACCATCAACACCAGTACCAATGATAATTTCTGATTGCTGAGTAAGTCGCCAGAGCAGAACCAGCCAGCAAGTTAGATAAAATATAGAAGTAGAAGTCTGATATTTCTCAGCTATAATTTCTATTTCTTGCGCTAAGTCCGAGGCGATTGTTGCATTGATAGATTTAGGTTTAAATTTCTGCGTTTCCAGAGTTGGGCTTTCATAAGGCAGTTTTAATGATTCAATAATAGAAAAGTTTTGCTGATGCCAATATTTTCTGCCTATTTCTGTTTCTTCTGCTTCCAGGATTTGATTCTGCCATTCCGAAAAATCTGCATATTGTAAAGGTTCATCAGATAATTCATCCTGATATTCCGCCGAGTAGAAATAAATTATTTCTCGCAATAAATTTTTAAGAGTTAAAGTATCCGCGCAGATAGCAGGTAAACTAATCAACAACAGATGCTTTTCTAGCGATAGAGTAACCAGGGAAGCGTGGAAAATTAAGCCTTGTTCCAAATCGAAAGGTAGCTGGCTCAATTCCTGAAACATTTGCTCAATCTTAGCCTCTTGTTCCTGAAAATTCCCATCACTAAAATTATGCTTTGCTAATATTACCTTGTTATTTGCAATCACCTGAACTGGAATAGTCATCCCAGGTAGACAACGAAAACAGGTACGGAGTATCTCATATTTATTAACAACATTTTGTAATGCCAATTCTAGGCGGTTTATATCGACATTACCGGCAATTAAAATTGCACAATCACTACGATAAGCAGGGTTATTATCAAGTTGTTGCAACAACCAGAGATGCTCTTGCTGAGGTGAAAGTGGAAATCCCTGTATAATTGCTGTTTGCATATCTATACCTCTTTATGGTTGTAAATTAAATGTTTTGGGGAGTATAAGGTTCAGCCATTCCTACTAAAATTTTTCTAGGAGGGACAAATGGCTTGCGTGCATGGATAGATAACATATTGTCCAGCATTAATACATCTCCTTTTTCCCAAGGAAATGTAACCATTTCTTGTTGATAAGCTTCTCTAAGATGTACTAACACTTCTGCTTCAATTGGCGAACCATCTCCGTAATATGTATTAGTGGGTAAATCTTCTTCTTTAAAAGTTGCTAACAACGAATCGCGTATTTTTGGTTCTAAAGTTGAAACATGGAAAAAAGTAGCATGATTAAACCAAACCATTTCACCCGTTTGCGGATGTTTAACAACGGCTGGTCCCACTTGACGGGTTCTTAATCTATCACCTTCTTTCCATTCAAAGTCAATTTTATTGTTATAGCAATACTCTTCTACTTTTGCTTTGTCTGTTGTTTGAAATACAGTTTGCCAAGGAAGACCAAATCCATCGCCAAAGTTACGCATATACATTACTTTTTTATCGATGAAACGGTTGCGTATTTCTGGGTGAATGCGCTCAAAAACTCGGCGACAATTACCAATCGGGGTTTCTCCTTTTTGCTGCGCCGGATTCAAACAAAAGAAGAATATTTTTAATGGAAAGGTAGGAGAATAAGCGTGTTCATTGTGGGGAAAAATACTTTGGTCAGCAGGGTAATCGGTTGAAGTATAAATTCTACCGCCTACTTGAGTGCGCGGCGATGCTCGATAGCGATATTCCATTGCTTCTTGGCAAATAGCGGCGATGATTTGCTCAAATTCTTCTAATGTTTTGACTTTGAAATCCCGAAAAAGTATTGCTCCGTATTTTAATACTTTGTCGTGGATAAATTCTCGATTGCTCCCAGCCCAGATTTGCAAATCAACTCCTTTTACCGCAGGTTTTATCACCAAAGGAAAGTTGGTATCTGGGTAGAGAAACTCTGTTTTTATCAATTCCTGTTGGGAAATATTAAAAGCTTTTCGTTTTACTGTTCCTAGATTTAGGGAACTGTATTTTTGATTTTCGTTTTGTTTCATAATTTGTTTCCAGATAGCGCTGACTAGCTACTAATAGATTTACGCTTAATGCTCATTAATTTTTGTTGCAGAGTATTTTGATAAGCTTGCTCTTTGACAATTTGCTGTTTCTTCTCTGCTCGTACGAGAACTGCTTTTAACTCACTCAGCGTCACAGTTGGCTGTGTAGCAACGTTACGTAAAATTGTTTCCAAATTTTCTAGCATTCGCGTCATACTGCTAGCATCAAATAAGTCTGTGTTGTACTTCAATAAGCCAGTTATTCCTGGCTCTCTATCTCTTAGTTCTAAAAGCAAATCAAAAGTTGCCGTTTTGCTTTCTAACTCTAGAGTAGTCAAGGTCAAACCCGGAAGTTCTAAGGATTCTGTAGGAATATTTTGGAGTATTAACTTCACCTGAAATAGCGGAGTCAGGTTCAAATCTCGCTCTGGATTAAGAGCCTCTACAAGTTTGTCGAATGGTAAATCTTGATGAGCATAAGCTTCCAGAGTTACCCCGCGTATTCGTTGTAGCAATTCTGCAAAATTGGGGTTTCCAGCTAGGTATGTGCGTAATACCATTTGGTTGACAAAAAACCCAATTAACCCTTCAGTTTCAGCTTGGTTGCGGTTAGCAACATCGGTGCCTATAACAATGTCATCTTGCTCGCTATAGTAATGCAGTAAGGTTGCAAAGGCTGCTAACAAGGTCATGAAAAGTGTCACTCCCTGTTTGCTGCTGAGAGTTTTGAGTTCCTTAGATAAAGTTTTGGATAGGTTGAAAGATTGTCTTGCTCCCTGATAAGTTGGCAGGGCTGGTCGAGGACGGTCTGTTGGTAATCTGAGAATTGGTAAATCCTGAAGTTGCTGCTTCCAGTATGTTAGTTGCGTTTCTAGCACTTCTTGTTGCAACCACTGGCGTTGCCAAACCGCAAAATCTGCATACTGGATGGGTAGTTTCGGCAGTGGGGAGGGTTTGCCAAGACAGAAGGCTTCATACAGTGCTGCTAATTCCTGGATTAGCACCCCTGTAGACCAACCATCAGAGATAATGTGGTGCATGGTTAATACCACTACGTAATCTGCTTTACCTAGTTGCAGGAGTGTAACCCGCAACAAGGGGTCTCGATCCAGTGCAAAAGGCTTTTCAGCTTCTTGATCGCCTAACTTTTGCGCTTCCCGTTGAGGATCTGGGAATTGGCTGAGGTCTACTACAGGCACTGTCAAAGTTAGAGTTGGGGCAATAATTTGGACTGGTTGCCCATTCTCTACAGTAAAGGTGGTGCGTAAAATTTCATGACGTCGGACAATTTCATTGAGACTCTCCTGCAACGCTGGGATATTCAGCGAACCGACAACACGCACGCAATCAAATATGTTGTAGGCTGTGTTGTTTGGCTGCAATTGTTCGAGAAACCACAGCCGCTGTTGGGCGAAGGAGAGGGGTATCTTGCTTAACCTGGAAACATGCTCAATGGTTGGCAATTCTAGTTGCAACCCCGCCTTGGTGGTTCTTTCAACTTCTTTGGCTAACTCTGCTACTGTTGGTGACTCAAACAAGCAACGCAGGGGCAGTTCTACTTTCAAGGCTTTTCGTATATGGGAAATGACACGAGTAGCTAAAAGGGAGTGACCACCTAATTCAAAGAAGTTATTGTGAATGCCTACTTTTTTGATGCCCAGAACTTCTGCCCAAATTCCAGCTAGCATCTCTTCAACTAAAGTCAAAGGAACTGATATTTTCTCTTCTAACTGAAGCTGTGTTGTGTCAGGTGTAGGTAGGGCGCGGCGGTCTATCTTACCGTTGGGTGTGAGAGGAAGTTCCTGCAACATCACAAAAAAGGCAGGTATCATATAGTCTGGCAACTTAGCTTTCAAGAAGCTACGCAGTACAAGCGCAGAAATGTCAGCGGACAGGGGAACGACATAAGCCACAAGGCGTTTGTCACCTGGTATTTCTTCTCTGAGTGCGATCGCCGCCTCTCGTACTGCTGGATGTTGAGTAATTGTTGCCTCAATCTCACCAATCTCTATACGGAAACCTCTGATTTTAACTTGGTAGTCAATGCGTTTGAGAAACTCTATATTACCGTCGCTTAAGTAGCGAACCAAGTCACCAGTTTTGTACAAACGATTGAATTTTGACCTTTCAAACGGATTGGGGATGAACTTTTCGGCAGTCAACTCAGGGCGATTTATATAGCCTCTAGCCAGACCAACACCACTGATATAAAGTTCTCCAGGAACCCCGATAGGTACTGGCTGCAAATGTTTGTCCAAAATATACAGTTCGGTGTTAGGAAATGACCGCCCGATGGGTACTAATTGATCGACAGGTAGATTTTTTGCTGTTGTTTCAAAATAAGAACTATCAATAGTAGCTTCTGTCAAACCAAACGAGTTAATCAAGCGGGTTTGAGGACTACAAAAGCGTAAAAAATTTTGGTATTCTCCGCCACTCCAGCTATCAGAACCGCAGATGAGCAGCCGCATAAAGTCTAGACGCTGTTGGCTGCTATCAAGGTACTGGATCAGGTTTCTCAAAACAACTGGGACAAATTCAGCACAATCTACCTTTTCTTTCCGCATCAGGCTGTATAGTTCCTGGGGCGATAGCAACAGATCCCGTGGGCACAAAACCAGCTTTCTACCCGAACACAAGGCACGAATTAAATCCCCAGAAAAAACATCGAAGGAAAAGCTTGCCATCTGTAGGTGACAAGTTGCGTTTGTACGCAATTGGTAAATTTTTTCCCAAGCAAAATAAGCATTAACGAGGCTGCTATGCTCAATCATCACCCCCTTTGATTTTCCTGTGGAACCAGAGGTATAGATGATGTAAGCAAGATTCTCTGGTTGTAATTGACTGTTAACTGGGTTAGATTGCGGTAGCTGTGCTATTTGCTCCCAGTCGGTATCCAAGTGTATAATTTGCGCTTGATGAACTGGTAGCCCCTGCCAAAGTTGCTTTTGAGTCAGCAGCACCGAAACTTGGGCATTTTGCAACATGAAAGTTAAGCGCTCTGACGGGTAAGCTGGGTCTAGTGGCACATAGGCTCCACCCGCTTTGAGAATTGCCAAAACTCCTATCACCATCTCTAAAGAGCGTTCGACACAAATCCCCACTCGCACCTCTGGTCCCACGCCTACTTTTTGCAGGTAGTGTGCGAGTTGGTTTGCTTTGCTGTTCAGTTCCCGGTAGGTGAGATACTCGTCTTTAAATACTACGGCAATGGCACCAGGAAAGCGTTCCACTTGCTCCTCAAAAAGCTGATGAATACATTGCTCGATTTTGGATGTGGGATTTTGGAGAGATTGATTCTGGTTGAAGACTAGTAGCTGGTGTTGTTCGACTGGTGTCAACATTGACAATTGCCACAGGCGTTGATTGGGATTAATAACAATCCCTTCCAGCAATGTCTGCAAATGCCCCACCATCCGCGATATGGTACTCGCGTCGAACAAATCTGTGTTGTATTCCAGAATCCCAACTAGGGAATCCCCCGTCTGTTCCATGTTCAGGGTCAAATCAAAGTTTGTAGTGTTTTTGTTCGTCTCAAGCAAACTTACAGTTAAACCCGGCAACTCTATTGCCGACTTTGGTGCATTCTGAAGCACAAACATCACCTGAAATACAGGTGTGTGGCTGGTGTCTCGCGGCGGCTGTAGTTCCTCGACTAGCTGCTCAAAGGGTACATCTTGGTGGGCATAAGCTGCCAAAGTTGTCTCGCGCACGCGCCCCAACAATTCCCGAAAAGTGGGATTGTTGGATAGATTGGTACGCAGCACCAAAGTATTGACAAAAAAGCCAATTAATGATTCAATCTCTTTACGGTTGCGATTGGCGATCGCCGAACCGACTAAAATATCATCCTGTCCGCTGTAGCGATATAGCAAAGTCTTAAACGCTGCTAGCAAGGTCATGAAGAGAGTGACATCTTCATTGCGCGAGAGGGTTTTCAGCGCCTCAGTTAAGTTAGCGGATAGAGAGAATGATTGCGTTGCACCTCGAAAGGTCTGGACTTTAGGTCGGGGTCGTGTGGGTAACTGCAACACCGGGAGGCTACCGCCAAGCTGCTTTTTCCAGTAGGCGAGTTGAGCCTCTAGCACCTCCCCCTGCAACCATTGTCGCTGCCAAACGGCAAAATCAGCGTATTGAATCGGTAGTTCTGGAAGTGTTAAAGGCTGACCTTGGGAAAAGGCTTCGTAAAGCGCTGCTACTTCCTGGATGAGTATCCCCATTGACCAACCGTCAGAGACAATGTGGTGCATTGTAAACATCAGCACATGCTCCTCCTCAGTTAAGCGTAGGAGAGTACATCGCAGCAATGGACCAGTAGCCAAATTGAAAGGTTGTTGCGCTTCGTTAGCAATCAGCTTTTGGACTTCAACTTCCCGCTTTACTTTTGGTAACTTTTCCAAATTCACTATCGGTAAAGTCAAAGTCAAGCAGAAAGAAATTACTTGGACGGGTTGTCCTTCCACCGATGCAAAGGTGGTTCTTAAGGCTTCATGACGCCGTACAATTTCGTTGAGGGTTTGCAAGAGCGCTGGCACGTTGAGCCATCCCTTAATGTACAAGGCGGTGGGTATGTTGTAAAGGGAAGTGCCAGGTTCAAACTGGTCGAAAAACCACAGCCGCTGCTGGGAAAAGGACAGGGGTAAGTTTCCCTGACGTGGAACAGGTTGAATAGACGGGGAAGTAGAACTTGCGGCAAGATTAGTTTGACATATAAACGCCAGAATTTCTGCTTTGCGCTTTGCTAATTCAGCTTTGATATCTGGTGTCAGGGCGTTTTTGGGGGCATTACAACGCAGGCGATCGCTATCTACCCAGAGTTTTATGTCCAGACTACAAAGGTAAGCCAAAAATTCAGCAGTGGTTTTCATAACTCTATTTCCTCGCGATCGCCTACCATATTTATGGGAATTTGTAGCTGTTGGACTGTCCGCATCCTTTCAATGCATTCGACCAGCCTAGCTACTGTAGGTTCTTCAAAAAGACTACGCAAAGGCAACTCCACCTTGAAAGCTTCGCGCAACCGAGAAATAACTTGGGTAGCCAACAGAGAATGTCCACCCAAATCAAAGAAGTTATCGTAGATACCTACCTGTTCTCGCTGCAATATCTGACTCCAGATGTCTGCTACTATCTCCTCTACGGGGGTGCGGGGTGGAACAAAGTTAACTTCTAAATCATTCTTTGATGTATCCGGTGCAGGTAGTGCGCGGCGGTCTACTTTGCCATTAGGTGTCAGGGGCAGCGCTGGCAGCAGCACGAAATCAGAAGGTATCATATACTCCGGCAGCTTCTCCTTAAGGAGGCTCCGCATCTCAGTAATTGCCACATCTTGCTCTGGGTGAGAAACTACATAAGCTACCAAGCGCTGTAAATCAGGTTTATCCTCTTGAACTACAACCACAGCTTCTCGCACTGCTGGGTGTTGGCTGAGTACCGTTTCAATTTCTTTAAGTTCAATGCGGAAGCCGCGGATTTTTACCTGATTGTCAATTCGCCCAAGACACTCCAGTCTGCCATCTGGTAGATACCTCGCCAAGTCGCCTGTTTTGTACAGGCGTTCCCCCGGTTCTTCACTAATCGGGTTCGGGATAAACTTAAGGGCGGTGAGTTCAGGTTGGTTAAGATAACCACGGGCTAGCCCAGCACCAGCAATGTGCAACTCACCCCTGACTCCCACAGGAACCAGCTGTTGGTGTGAGTCTAGGATATAAAATTGCGTGTTAGCGATCACGCAACCAATTGAGACAATACCATCTTTGCTCTCTACCTTTTGCACACATGACCAAATAGTAGTTTCTGTCGGACCATATAAGTTCCAAACTTGTTTGCCTCGTTCGAGCAACTGATTGGCGAGTTCTCGGTCTAGGGCTTCACCGCCACAAAGGATTTTCAACTGCCAATTACCTCGCCACCCTACCGCTAGCAGTAGCCGCCAGGTAGCTGGCGTGGCTTGCATAACAGTTGCACCACTAGCTGTCAGCTGTTCTAACAACTGGGTGCCATCAGCAGCAACTTCACGACTGACTACAACCAAACGAGCGCCGACAATCAAGGGCAGATATAATTCCAGTGCGGCAATGTCAAAAGATAATGTGGTTACTGATAGTAAGATATCTTTCTCAGTCAGCCCTGGTGTTAAGCGCATCGAATTCAAGAAGTTAACCAAAGCGCCGTGAGTTATTTGCACTCCTTTTGGTCGCCCAGTTGAGCCTGAGGTGTAAATCGCATAAACCAAGTTTTCCGGGTTTGCCTTGTTGATAGGATTATTAGGGCTTTGTTTAGCAATCTCTTCCCAGTCCTCATCCAGGCAAACTACCTTGGCTTGATTTTCTGGTAACATCCTCAGCAATTTCTCTTGAGTTAGCAGCACTGGCACTTTGGCATCTTCTAGCATAAATGCCAAACGCTCTTTGGGGTAGGCTGGGTCAAGCGGTACATAAGCGCCACCCGCCTTGAGAATACCCAAAAGTGCGATGACCATTAAGAGCGATCGCTCTACACAAATTCCCACCAGTACCTCTGGTCTGACTCCCTGCTTCTGCAAATAATGTGCCAGTTGATTTGCCCGTAGGTTAAGTTCTTGATAGGTTAGTTGCTCATTCTCATACACCACTGCTACAGCATCTGGGGTTCGTTCTACTTGCTTTTCAAACCACTGATGCAGACACAGTTCTTTGCTGTAATCTGTTTTGGTATTGTTCCACTCTACGAATTGCTGCTGTTCTTTTGCTGTTAGTAACGGCAAATTTGAAACTTGCTGCTGTGGATTGGCAACAATGCCAACAAGTAAAGTGTGAAAATGCTCGACTAAGCGAGAAATCGTTGTCTCGTCAAATAAGTCGGTGTTGTACTCCACCGTACCGATTAATTCCTGTTCATTTTCTTGTAAGGTTAGGGTCAAATCAAACTTCGCTGTTTCACTGTTAACTTCCAGGGGCTGTATGCTTAAACCAGGTAGCTCCAATTTTTTTATTGAAGCATTTTGGAAGACAAACATTACCTCAAACAAAGGCGCATAACTCAAGTTTCGCTGTAGCTGCAATTCCTCTACCAGCTTTTCAAAAGGTAGATCCTGGTGAGCGTATGCTGACAAGGTACAATCACGCACACGCTTGAGCAACTCTGAGAAACTGGGATTGCCAGAAAAATCAGTTCGCAACACCAAGGTATTGACAAAAAAGCCAATTAAATGCTCAATCTCCGCTCGGTTGCGGTTGGCAATAGGCGAACCAATCAAGATATCCTCTTGCCCTGTATATCGATAAAGTAAGGTTTTGAACGCTGCCAACAGCGTCATAAACAAAGTGACATTTTGGCGATAGGAGAGCGCCTTGAGTGCCTCAGTCAAGGTTTTAGGCAGTACAAAGGATAATGTTTTGCCTGCAAAAGATTGTACTGCTGGTCGCGGGCGATCGCACGGAAGTTGCAATATGGGAAGGTCGCCTTTTAGCTGCTGTTTCCAGTATGTCAACTGAGTTTCTAGCACTTGCCCCTGAAGCCACTCTCGTTGCCAAACGGCAAAGTCTGCATACTGAATGGGTAATTCGGGCAACGGCGAAGGTCTACCACAACTAAAAGCTTCGTAAAGCGCTGCCATTTCCCGGATCAGCACGCCAGTTGACCAACCATCGGAAACTATGTGGTGTAGTGTAAGCAAAATTACATGCTCATCCTCACCCAGTCGCAGTAAGCTAGCTCGCAGTAATAAAGATTCTGCCAGGTGAAATGCTTTTTGCGCTTCTGCTTTCGCAAGTCGGTAAACTTCAACTTCTCGTTCGCTCGGCGGTATATTTTGTAAATCTACCATTGGCAATCTCAAGCTTACGGATGGAGAAATTATCTGAATTGGTTTTCCATCTGAAGTTGCAAAGCTTGTCCGCAAGATTTCGTGTCGCCTGACTATTTCATTTATGCTCTGTGAGAGTGCTGCAACGTTCAGTTCTCCAAATAGGCGAACAGATTTAGGGAGGTTGTACGATGGGCTAGCAGGTTCCAACTGGTCGAGAAACCACAGTCGTTGTTGGGCAAAAGATAGCGGTAATTCTCTATCCCTGGTGACACGAGGGATAGCTGTTATTTCCTGTTGTTGATTACCCCGCATCGCTTTTTCAATATCTGCCGCTAGTTCTGCGACTGTTGCGGATTCAAATAGTTGTCGCAGAGGTATTTCTACCCCAAAAACGCTACTTAGTCGAGAAATTACCTGGGTAGCAAGTAGGGAGTGTCCGCCTAAGTTAAAGAAGTTGTCGTTAACGCTTACTTGTGAGACACCCAAAAGCTGCACCCAAATTCCGGCTAATACTTCTTCTACGGGCGTACTGGGAGCGACAAAAATTTCTTCTTTTCTAGCCGCCTCATCTGGTGCGGGAAGTGCGTCACGGTCTACTTTACCATTTGCTGTCCGGGGTAAATTTTTCAGTATTACCACTGAGGGAATCATATACTCCGGCAACTTTTCTTTGAGAAAATTGCTGAGGTCATGAATAAGTGCTGAATGCTGAAGTGCTGAGGGGACTATGTAGGCTATTAGGCGCTTTTCCCCAGATACTTCCTCTCTGGCTACAACTGCAACCTCGCGCACTGCTGGGTGTTGACTTAGTACTGCCGAAATCTCGCCTAATTCGATGCGGAATCCCCTAATCTTTACCTGTTCGTCGAGGCGACCGAGAAATTCTAAATTCCCGTCTGACAAATAGCGCACGCGATCGCCTGTCTTATATAACCGCTGCAAAGAATTGTTACTAAAGAAGTTGCTAACAAATTTTTCAGCCGTCAAATCAGGACGATTTAAATACCCCCGCGCCAGCGATTCCCCACCAATATAAAGTTCTCCAGCAACTCCTAAAGGAACTGGTTTGAGGTGCGAATTCAACACATAAATCTGTGTGTTAGCAATTGGTCGTCCAATCGGAACCGTTGCAGCTTCCTGAATTTTGCCTGCTACTGGGTAAGTTAGCACACCGACTGTCGTTTCGGTTGGACCATAGTGATTGATAATTTGGCAGTTGGGTGCATACTGCTGAATCTTGTCAATCAAATGCCAATCAGCCGCCTCACCGCCAAGAATTAGTAGCTGGCGAGGAAGAATAGATTCGATGTGGTCAGAACTTAGCAACGCCGCCAAATGGGAGGGAACTATTTTCAGACAGTCGATAGGATGACGACAAAAGTATGCAGCTAACGCCACTGGATCGGATGCTCGCTCCCAAGACACCACATGCAAACATCCACCACTACACAAGCACGGGAAAATTACTGTGTTACCCAAGTCTGCGGCGAAGGTGGAAACGGTGGCGTAACTTCCATTGGCTGGAAGTTCTTCTAGTTTTGGCGAAATCCCGTACAAATAATTGAGAAGCTGTTGATGCTCAACTGCAACACCCTTGGGTTTACCTGTAGAACCTGATGTGTAGATGACATAAACTAAATTCTCAGACTTAGCTTTGCTAATTGGATTTTCTGTACTTTCCTGAGAAATTTCTTCCCAATCGGTGTCTAAACATACCTTTGTGATAATTGGAATTAACTCAATGGGTTGTTGCGTTATGAGTATTGAAACTTGGGCATCTTGTAACCGGAAATTTAAAGCATCTTTAGGCAATGTCGCATCGAGTGGCAGATAGGCTCCACCAGCTTTAAGAACTCCCAACATTGCCACTAACATTAAATGCGATCGCTCTTGACAAATACCTACCAATACCTCTGGTTTTACACCCAAACGTTGTAGATAATGAGCTAGCTGATTAGCACGGGAATTGAGTTCAGCATAAGTTAATTGTTGGTCTTCAAAAACTACTGCAATCTTGTCGGGTGTCCGCGCTACCTGTTCCTCAAATAATTGATGTATACACTTATCTTGTGGGTAATTAACTTGAGTTTGGTTTAATATTAGTAATTCCTGTAGCTGGTTATCAGGCAAAATTTCTAATTGATTAATTGCCACATTGGGATTTTCAACTGCATTAGCTACTAATGTCTGGAATTGTTCAGCTATACTACGTATTTTATCAACAGAAAACAAGTTAGCATCGTAATAAAAATCTATGCCTAAATCTTCTCCCCTATCAACACAATAAAGTTTAAGTTTAAAGCGCTCAATGCAGGTGTATTGGTTGTAAATTGAAAAGGAAACATCTCTAGTAAACCTTTTTTGTGGCAATTTCCCAAACTCAAAACCAACTGGGAAACCTCCTACGGCAGACAAGCTATCTATCTGCTCCCAGAAAAAATATTCCTGCCACTCATTAGCATCTTGGGTGGCTTTGCTTACCTGTTTTACAACTTCTAAAAAGGTTGATTTTGGTGACAAACGGCAGGAAATTGGCAGTGATTTGGCAATCAGTCCCAAAACATCATAAAGTTCTTCATATTCTCTGCCATCGAAAATTGTACCAACTATAATTTCCGACTGTTCTGTAAGCTGCCATAATAAAATTTGCCAGCAGGCGAGCAGAAATTCTGAGACTGAATTATCATACTGCTGTACCAGTGCTTTAATTTTTGCAGTTAGTTGGGGAGAAATAGCAAAATTAAAATAATCAGGTTTAAATTCGGCTTTTTTATCAGTTTTAACTTGAAAAGGTAGCGTCAAGTTAGTTAAAGCCGAAAAATCTTGCTGATACCAATAATTCTTGCCTGTTTCTGCTTCTGGTTCTGCCAGTAATTCATTTTGCCACTCAGAATATTGTACATATTGCACAACTTCCTTAACAAATTCCTCACCTTGCATAGAGTAAGCATCGCTGATTTGCTGAAATAAATTATTCAGTGTCCAGGTATCAGCACACAACCCAGGTAGAGTAATTAGCAAAATCTGCTTTGTCGGCGACAATTTTAGCAAAGATACACGCAATAGTGGTGCTTGCTCAAAGTCAAAATGTTGCCTTCTCTCCTCCTGGCAAATTAAGTTAATTGTTGCTTCGACGGTATTTTCGCTTAAATCAATATCGCGCCAAGACACGATACTGCTATCCTCTACAACCATCAATGGCATCTTCATTCCCGGTAAGCTGCGAAAGCTGGTTCGTAAAATCTCATGAGATTTAATAACTTGTTCTAAAGCTGTTTTTAAAACCTTTTGTTTGATATCTCCTTCTATTAAAATTGCAATTTGAGCTACATAAGCAGAACTATCTTTCTGCAACAAACAAAGGTGTTTCTGTTGAAGAGAAAGCCGAAACCCGCTCAAAGTTTCAGTTAGCATTTACTTCCTCCTTGCTTAATTGTTTAATGTCTTGGCTATGCATTATCTCTGCCATTGCTACCACAATCTTGCGTTCCCCAACATAGGGATTACGTCCGTGTGCAGCCAGCATATTATCTAGCATCAAAATATCGCCTTTCTGCCAAGGAAAGCTAGTTTTACACTGGCGATAAACTTCATTAATTTCTACAATTACTGAATCTTCAATCAAAGTGCCGTCACCGTAATAAACATTACGCGGTAACTTTTTCTCTCCATACAAAGACAACAAAGATTCTCGAACTTCTGTATCCAAATAGGCTATGTGGTGCAACTGGATTTGATTGAAAAATACTGGTTTGCCAGTTTTTGGATGCACTACCAAAGCCGGACGAACTTGGCGAGTGACTAAACCATTTCCTTCATACCATTCAAAATCAATTTTAGCTTGACGACAGTAATTTTCTACTACAGTTCTGTCGTTAGTTTTAAAGAAATCTTGCCAACTAACATCTAAACCATCTGTGTAGTTACGCACATACATTAATTGTTTTTCAGCTAATCTTTCTCGCAACTTGGGATTGAGGATTTGGTAAGCTTTACGACAGTCTACAATTGGTGTTTCTCCACCTTGTTGTGCTGGTTGCACGCAGAAAAACCAAATTTTCAGAGGAAACTGATGTAAGTGCGAGCTTTCGTTGTGGAAGAGGATAGCTTTATCCGCTGGGTAAGGAGTAGAACCATAAACTTTGCCACCTTCGCCGATGCGGGGTAAGTCGCCATACTCAGCAAACAAGTCTTGACATGCAGAAGCAACACTTTCAAATTCCGAGACAGAATCTACATGGAAACCTCTAAACAAAATTGATCCGTGTTTTAACAATTCTGTCTCGATAAATTGTTGATTACTTTTAGCCCAAGCAATCAAATCTACATCGTCTGTAGCCGGCTCAATTACGAGAGGAAATGTTTGCCATGGTTGAAGATAATTGGTTTTTATTAATTCTTCTTGTGATAGGCTCACAGCTTTGGGGGCAAGGTTGAAAAACTTCTCCCGCTTGAAAGCTTTGCGTTGGCTTTTTTGCATAACTTGTTGTTTTCTTTCTGCTTCGGTAAGCATTTCTAAAGCGCTGATGCGTGCCTCAGGTTGCGCCACAATGCTATTAAGCAGCGTTTGAAAATGACTGGTGATGCGATTAATCATATCTGCTTCAAACAGGTCAGCATTGTACTGCCATTTTCCGACAATTCCTTGCTTAGTTTCTGTTAAAAATAGCGCCAAATCAAACCTGGCTGTGTTGTTGTCCACTTCCAACAGATTTAAGGTCAGTCCTGGCAATTCCAAAGCTGGCATTGGGGCATTTTGCATGACAAATAATACTTGAAACAGTGGCGCTGCGTTGCTCAAATTTCGCTTCGGTTGCAGCGCTTTTACTAATTCCTCAAAGGGCAAGTCTTGGTAGGCATAAGCTCCCAATGCAACTTTGCGGACTCGTTGCAGCAACTTTCGCACACTGGGGTTGCCACTTAGGTCAGTACGCAATACCAGCAAGTTGACAAAAAAGCCAATTAATGCTTCTGTCTCAGCCTGGTTGCGGTTAGCAACATCAGTACCCACGACAATGTCATCCTGATTGGTGTAGCGTTGTAGCAACACCTGAAACCCAGCCAGCAGAGTCATAAACAAAGTGACTCCTTCTTGGCGCGAAAGTGCTTGCAGCGCTACGGACTCTTCGGAGGGAATGACAAAGGATTTCGTCGCACCGCGATTAGTTTTCACTTCAGCACGGGGACGAACTGTAGGTAATTGCAAGACAGGTAAGTTTGCTAATTGCTGTTTCCAGTAAGCAAGTTGGTTTTCCAGTACTTCAAGAAAGAGCAAACATTGGCGTTGCCATACGGCAAAATCTGCATATTGGATGGGTAATTCTGGGAGTGGGGAGGGTTTACCAACACTAAAAGCTGCGTACAATGCTGCCAACTCCCGCACGAATACGCCCATTGACCAGCCATCGGCGACAATATGATGGATGGTGAACAAGACTATATGCTTTTGTTCGCCAACGTGTAGAAGCGTGCATCGCAGTAATGGTGCTTGGGCAAGGTCAAAGGGGCGTTCGCTTTCTGAGGCGGTGAGTTGTTGTATTTTAGCTTGTCGTTGTGCCTCTGATAACTCGCGTAAGTCTACTATTGGCAGGCTGATAGTAACAGATGGGGTGACACTTTGTCTTGGTGCAAGATCGATTATTGAGAAGGTAGTACGCAATACTTCGTGGCGACGCACGATTTCACCCAAGCTCTGCTTTAGTGCTGCCACATTCAAGGCACCAACCAGGTGGACAGCAGATGGAATATTGTACGTACAGCTACCTGGGTATAACTGCTCCAGTAACCACAGTCTAGTTTGAGCAAAGGACAATGGCAGATGCCCCTCTCGCGCAACGCGGGCGATCGCCGGAGTTTTCACTTTCTGTCCTTTCTTCATCACCTCTTGGATGCTTTCAGCTAGTGCTGCCACTGTTGGTGACTTAAACAAGCGGTATAGCGCTATATCTACGTCAAAGGTTTTCCGGATACGTGAAATAACTTGGGTGGCTAATAACGAATGTCCGCCTAGTTCAAAGAAATTGTCGTAGATACCTACCTGTTGCACACCCAGGACTTGAACCCAAATACCAACTAATACTTCCTCAATTGGATTGCGAGGAGCGACAAAAGAGCTTTCTAAATGCGCGTTAGTGGTATCAGGTGCTGGCAATGCTCGACGGTTAACTTTGCCATTGGGCGTTAAGGGCATAGCTTCCAGGATGATCAAGGCTGATGGCACCATGTACTCAGGCAGTTTCTGCTGTAAATACTGGCGCAGTTCACCAATTAGTCTGGTGTCGAATTCTCCACTGGGAACTATATAGGCAACCAAGCGCTGATTTCCTAAGACATCCTCACGGGCGATCGCCACACTTTGCCTAACCGCTGGATGTTGTTCCAGCACCGCCTCAATCTCGCCTAATTCAAGGCGAAACCCGCGTAATTTTACTTGGTTGTCGATACGACTGAGGTATTCAATTTCTCCATTTGCTAAGTAGCGGGCTAAATCCCCAGTTTTATAAACTTTGGCTTTTGGGTTGTCGTCAAAAGGATGCTGTATGAATTTTTTTGTGGTTAGTTCACGTTGGTTGAGATAACCACGCGCCAAGGAAGCACCACCAATATACAGTTCGCCTGCTACCCCAATTGGGACTAGTTGCAAATGCGGATCTAGGATGTAGATTTGCGTATTGCCAATAGGGCGACCAATGGGAACTGCTGCTTCTCGGTCATCAACTTGATGAATTGTAGACCAGATAGTAGTTTCTGTCGGTCCGTACAAATTCCATACACAAGCACTGCGGTGCTGCAATTGACGAGCCAACTGCCGGGGTAAAGCCTCACCGCCGCAGAGAATTTTCAGTTGTGGATTTCCCTCCCACCCTGCTTCTAGCAGCATTCGCCAAGTGGCTGGCGTCGCTTGCATTACTGTCACGCCAGAGTAGTTAAGCTGATGTAATAACTGTATGCCGTCTGTCGCTACTTCCCGGCTAACTAAAACTACCTTGGCTCCTACTGTTAGGGGTAAGAACAGTTCCAAAACGGCAATGTCAAAGGATAAAGTCGTCACCGATAGCAGCGTATCTTGATTTGTTAAACCTGGCTGCTGTTGCATGGCAGTCAGGAAATTGACTACACTGCTGTGGGTAATTTGCACGCCTTTGGGTTTACCTGTGGAGCCAGAGGTATAAATTATGTATGCGAGGTTGTTTGGTTGAATATGACCGACGAAGTTGTTTTGCTGGTGAGCGGCGATATTCTCCCAATCGCTATCGAGACAGACAACGCGGGCATTGTGTTGTGGGAGAATCTTTAACAGGCGTTGCTGGGTCAATAAAATTGATACTTGGGAGTCTTCCAGCATGAATGCCAGACGTTCCTGTGGGTAGGATGGGTCTAATGGTATATACGCTCCACCAGCTTTGAGAATTGCCAAAAGCCCGATGACCATTTCTAAAGAGCGATCGCAACAAATTCCCACTACAACTTCTAAACCCACGCCCAATTTTTGCAGGTAATGTACCAATTGATTAGCTTTGTGGTTCAGCTGTTGATAGGTTAATTGCTGCTTCTTGCAGACTACGGCTACCGCATCTGGTGTACGTTCGACTTGCTCCTCAAATAGTTGATGGATGCAGACTTGGGGAGCATCTGCCTGTGTATTGTTCCACTCCACCAGCAGTTGCTGTTGTTCGGGTGCGGTTAATATCGGCAAAATTGAAATCTGCTCGTCAACATTGGCGATAATGCTCTCCAATAGAGTTTGAAAATGTCCCACCATGCGGACAATGGTGCTTTGATCAAATAAGTCTTGGTTGTACTCAAATGTGCCAAAAAGATTTTCTGCTTCTTCCCGCAAGTCGAGTGCCAAATCAAACCTCGCCGTTGTACTATCCATTTCCTCGAAGCTGAGAGTCACTCCCGACAGTTCTAAATTCAGCATCGGAACGTTATTGAGAGAGAACAACACCTGAAACAGTGGGTTATGACTTAAATCCCGATTTGGTTGGAGAGTTTCTACCAGCTTCTCGAAGGGAATATCTTGATGGCTGTATGCTCCCAAAGCAATCTCGCGCACCCGTTTTAATAACTCTGTAAAAGTGGGATTTCCTGATAAATCGGTACGTAAAACCAGAGTGTTGGCAAAATATCCAATTAGTCCTTCTATTTCGTTACGGTTGCGGTTGGCGATCGCTGATCCGACAAGGATATCCTCTTGCTGTGTGTAACGATAGAGCAATGTCTTAAACGCTGCAAGCATTGTCATATACAGCGTTACTCCTTGCCGTTGACTCAAGGTTTTAAGTGCTTTGGTGAGAGTTGCACAGAGTTGAAAAGACTGCTTTTTACCTGTGAAGGTTTGAATAGCTGGGCGCGATCGCTCAGTGGGAAGTTCCAACACTGGCAAATTACCGCCCAATTGTTGCTTCCAGTAGTTTATCTGAGATGCCAACACCTGTTTTTCCAACCATTGGCGCTGCCAAACAGCAAAGTCTGCGTACTGGATGGGTAGTTCTGGAAGTGGAGAAGGCTTAGAAGCACAGAAGGACTCGTACAGCGCTGCTAATTCACGCACAATTACACCTGCTGACCAACCATCAGCGATCGCATGGTGAATTGTAAATAACAGCACATAGTCTTCATTTGCTAGCCGTAAGAGGATGACGTTTAACAATGGTGCTGCGGTCAAGTCAAAGCATCGCTGTGCCTCTTGTTTAGCTAGTCGTTGAGTTTCTGCCTCGCGTGCGTCTTTCGGTAATTTGCTCAGTTCAATAACTTGTATTTTTCTACTGAGTGTTGGAGCAATAACCTGAATTGGTTGCCCATCCACAGCCGTAAAGGTAGTTCGCAAAACTTCATGGCGGCGGATAATTTCATTGAAACTCTGCTCTAGTGCTGCCACATTGAGCTGCCCTTGCAGTCGCACGGCTCTAGAAAGGTTGTAAGAGGCACTACCCGGTTGCAACTGGTCGAGAAACCACAACCGCTGCTGGGCAAAGGAAAGCGGTATACCATCTCGTGCAACGCGCTCAATCGGGGGAACTTCCAATTTTTGTTCATCTCTAAGCGCGGTTTCAATGCGATCGGCTAGTCCAGCTACCGTCGGTGACTCAAACAAACTCCGCAGCGGCAACTCTACTTGGAAGGCTTCGCGTACTTGGGAAATAACTTGAGTAGCTAGGAGTGAGTGTCCGCCCAACTCAAAGAAGTTATCGTCAATACCCACTTGCTGAATATTCAGTATTTTCACCCAGATTGCCGCTAGCACTTCCTCTACTGGTGTGCGCGGAGTTGCCAAGTTTTCTGTTTCAGGTCGTACTTGGTCAGGTGCAGGTAATGCCGAACGGTTCACCTTACCATTAGGAGTGAGCGGCAAAGCTTCCAACATCACAAAGGTAGAAGGCATCATGTAATCGGGCAACCTTTGGCGCAAGAAGGTAGCCAAGTCACTTGATTTTGCATTTTGTCGAGACGCAAAATTTTGCGTCTTTACATTAGAAACAACATAGGCAACCAAGCGCTTCTCACCTGATTCATCTTCCCGCGCCACAACCACAGCTTCCCGAACGTCTGGATGCTGACCTAATGTGGCTTCAATTTCTGCCAATTCGATGCGGAAACCGCGAATCTTGACTTGGTAGTCGCTGCGACCGATAAATTCAATTGTGCCGTCTGGCAGATAACGTCCTAAGTCTCCGGTTTTGTAAAGTCTTGCGCCTGGTTCGTCACTGTAAGGATGAGGAATGAATTTCTCAGCAGTTAAATCAGGGCGATTGAGATAACCTTGACCCAAACCCAAGCCACCGATATACAGTTCGCCGGGAACTCCCATTGGCACTGGTTGCAGGTATTGATCCAACAGATAGATTTGCGTGTTGGCAATTGGGCGACCAAGGGGGACGACTTTCACCCGCTCATTCTCTTGGACAGGAATCGGATAGGTTGCAACAATCCCGCAGGTTTCCGTCTGACCAAACATATTGATGAACTGTGCGCCATGCTGAAAGCCAAACTTCCATTGGCTGGGAATATCAGACAGTAGCGGTTCACTCGCAGACACGATTAAGCGCAGTTTGTTGTCTAAAAGAACTTGTCTTGACTCTGGTTGTAAAGCAGCCAGCGCGTAATTGCAGTTGCGCCAGTAGGAGGGGACAATATCAATAACTGTGACATCATGTTGCTTAATTCCCGCAAACAGTGCTAACGGGTCTTTCCTCTGTTCGGAAGTCGCAATTGTCACCGTAGCGCCTTTGGTGAGAGGCACCATTAACTGTCTCACTGAGGATGAAAAGGCAATAGATGCGGTGTGCAAATACACATCTTCTGCGGTGATACCCAGCGCTCTTTGCATCGCCTGCACGTAGTGACACAAATTGGCATGGGTGACTCTGACACCCTTAGGCGTTCCGGTTGAACCTGAGGTATAAATTACATAGGCTAAGTTTGCGGTATCTACTGTCTGTTGTAAGTTGTCTTCCGGCTGTTGGGCGATTAAATGCCAATTAATATCGAGACAAACAACTTCCGCTGTATGTTCAGGAAGTTCTCCCAATAGAGATTCCTGAGTCAACAACACCTTCGGCTGAGAGTTGTGCAACATGAACGCCAAGCGCTCTTTCGGATAAGCTGGATCTAAAGGTACATAAGCCCCACCAGCTTTGAGAATAGCGAGAATACCCAGAATCATTAGAGGCGATGCCTTCTCTTCTCCTAACGGAGAGGCTGCGCCAACGAGAGGCTCCGCCAACGGCAACGTCTTCGACGATCGCTCAACGCACAACCCCACTATTACCTCCGCACCAACACCCAATTGCTGCAAGTAACGAGCTATTTTGTTAGCACGGCTATTCAGTTCTTTGTAAGTAAGTTGTTGCTCTTGAAAAACTATGGCAACTTTATCTGGTGTGTTAGCTACTTGTTCTTCAAATAGTTGATGAATGCACTTATCAACTGGGTAATTAAGTTTGGTATTGTTAAAGTCAACTAGCAGTTGCTGTTGTTCAATTTCGCTGAGGATTTGCAACTTGCTAATGGCTGCATCTGGATGAGCGATCGCACTCTCTACTAATGTCTGAAACTGCCCAGCCAACCGTTCAATATCTTCTGCTTTAAACAAGTTTGCATCGTAAGCAAATTCTATATTTATACCACTATCTTGAGGAATACAAACGAGTTTTATTTTAAATCGGTCGGTGCAGGCGTACTGCTGGTAAATTGAAAACGAGACATCAACAGATATATACTTCTGTGGTTGTGTGACAAATTCAAAACACAGTGGAAAAAAGTTTGCTTTGTTTGGCAGTAATTTTGTTAGTTCAAAGCTAAAATACTCTTCGTAATTATAAATATTTTTTAATTGAGTAATAATTTCTGTAAAAATATGAATAAATGTATATTCCTCTTTTAAAAGAGTAGGAAGTGGTAAATATTTAGATAACAAACCTAAAGCTGATTCTAATTCTTGATATTTACGACCATTGGAAGCAACGCCAATAATTAGGTTTTGTTGTCCTGCGTTCCGCCAAAGTAAAATATTCCAGCAAGTCAGCAAAAAATCAGCAACTGAAGCATTATATTGCTGAGATAGGTTTTCAATTTTTGCTGCTAGATTTTTATCTATTTTGAAAGTGTAAGATTGAGGATGAAATTCTAGTTTTTCAGACTGTTTTTCCCAAGTAAGCTGCAACGCCGCCAAGGCAGAATAATCTAGCTTGCGCCAATAGTCTCTACCTGCTTCTGTATCTCCTGCTTGCAGCAATTCATTCTGCCATGCTGCTAAGTCGGCATACTGTAATGTTTCCTCGGATAGTTCCTGCTGATAGTAGTTATCATAAAACTTGCTGATTTCTTTGACTAAGTTTTCCAGCGTTGCTGTATCTGCACACAGTGCTGGTAATGCGATAAATAAAATGCGCTGTGAGGGCGACAATGTTACCAGAGATAATTTTAAAACTGGTCTTTGTGTTAAGTCAAAAGGCAGTTGACTAAACTGATGAAATAATGCTTCTAATTTAGTCTTTTGTTCTTCAGGGGTGTAACTACTCAAATGATGATTTTGCTGCCAGTCAATGCCATCTGCAATCACTTGTAATGGGATGGTCATTCCTGGCAAGTACCTATAATTAGTGCGAAGAATCTCGTGCTGCTGGGCAACTTGTTCTAAGGCAGCTTTTAAGGTGTTGATATCAAGATTGCCGTCAATTAAAACAGCACACTGTGCGCGGTAGGGAAGATTATCATTTTGCTGTAACTGCCACAGATGTTTTTGCTGGGGTGAAAGTTGAAAGCCTTCAATTTCTATGAGCATTTTTAGTTTTTGTCGAAGGATGAAAGGTTTGTGATGAGGTGGAGTAAAAAATAAGAATTAACGAACCGCATTCGCGCAGCGTCTCCGACAGGAGAAGGCGCAAAGGACGCGAAGAGAAAAGAGGAGAAAATAAAGAAGAATAGACTTATTGCAAAAGTGGCTTGAAATTTCCGGCTGAAAGCTTAAACCCGTTAAAACGAGTTGAAACATTTACCCAGTCTTAGATGACTTTAGCTATTAGCCTGAAATGAGCGTTCAGGGCTAACTGCTGAAAGGTTCTGCCATGCCGACGACGATTTTTCTATTTCCTAAAAATGGTTTTCTTCCGTGTGCTGTGAGCATATTATCAAGCATTAAAATATCTCCTGGTTGCCAAGGGAAAATTATTGTTTCTTGCTGGTAGGCGGCGCGAATTTTATCTAATATTTCTGGTTCAATTGATGAACCATCTCCGTAGTAGGTATTGTGTGGCAGTTCTTCTTCTGAAAATTCTGCTAACAATGCTTGACGGATTGTTGGTTCTAAGGTTGAGATATGAAAAAATACGGCGTGATTGAACCAAACCATTTCGTCGGTGTGCGGGTGTTTGGCTATTGCTGGACGAGTTTGGCGGGTTCGCAATTTATTTCCTGGTTTCCACTCAAACTCAATATCATTGTTTTGGCAAAATGCTTCTACATCTTTTGGGTTGGTGGTTTGAAAGACTGTTTGCCAAGGTAAGCCAAAACCATCACCGAAGTTGCGGACGTACATGATTTGTTTTTGGGCGAAGCGATCGCGTATTTTTGGATCAATTCGCTGATACACTTTGCGGGTGTCGGCGATTGGTGTTTCTCCACCTTGTTGTGCTGGTGTGACACAATAAAAGAAGATTTTTAAGGGCCAAATCGCGGCGTAGGAATTCTCGCTATGGAGAAATATACTTTGGTCGGCTGGATGGTCGGTGGAGGTATAAATGTTGCCTTGGATGGGACTACGGGGTGAAGAGCGATCGCGATATTCCAGCAACTCTCCAGCTACAGTTTGGATGAACTGTTCAAACTCAGCCACTTCCTTAATTTGGAAGTTACGAAACAAAATACCTCCATGCTGCAATAGATAAGTTGTAATCAACTCTCGATTGTTCGCAGCCCAAGCAACTAAATTGACTCCTTCAACAGTTGGTTTAATTAGCAGTGGCAGAGCAATTTCAGGCATCAGTGGTGTTTTTTGGATTAATTCACTGACAGCTTGACGCTTGACTTTCCCCAAGGTGTTGAGGCTAGGTTTTTCAGAATTGGGAATTTTCATAACTTGTTTAAAGCATTTTTATGCACCACGAATTGCAGTCCGCTTTGTCAGCTTTAGCTTTTGTAAACTGATAGTTTGCAATTCTTTTTCTTGAATAAGCTGTTGCTCTTTGTCAGCAAGAGCGAGAATAGCTGCTAACTCGTTAAGCCTAATTTCAGGTTGCTTGACTATATGACGCAGCAATATTTCAAAATGGTTTGCCATCCGGGCGATGGTCGTTGGGTTAAATAAGTCTGTTTTGTACTCAATTGAGCCATTGAAACCTTCTGGACTTTCCCAAAGACTGAGTTTTAAATCAAATTTCGACGTACCGCCATCTACCTCTTGGGGTTGCCAAGTCAAACCAGGAAGCTCAACAGATGGTATCGGTGCATTTTGGAGGATAAACATTACCTGGAACAAGGGGTTATAGCTTAAATTGCGTTCTGGCTGTAACTCCTCCACCAGCTTTTCAAAGGGCAAATCTTGATGAGTATAAGCTCCTAAAGCTACTTCCCGAACTCGCTGTAATAACTCCCGAAAAGTTGGGTTTCCACCAAGCTGAGTACGCAGTACCAAGGTATTGATAAAAAAGCCTATTAGCCCTTGAGTTTCTACACGGTTGCGACCAGCAACAGGTGAACCGACTACAATATCTTCCTGATTTGTGTAGCAGTATAGTAATGTCTTGAAGACTGCTAAGAGTGTCATGAATAAGGTAACACTCTCTTGTTGATTAAAATCTTTTACTGCCTCGCTCAGGTCTTTGGGCAATACCAGAGAATGCTTTTTCCCTGTATATGTTTGAATCGCAGGTCGCGGTTTGTCTGTGGGTAATTGCAGCACGGGTATGCTACCACTAAGTTGCTGTTTCCAGTAATCAAGTTGGGTTTTTAAAACTTTTTTTTGCAGCCATTGTCGCTGCCAATAAGCAAAATCTGCATACTGAATGGAAAGGTCGGGTAAGGGCGAGGGTTTACCATCAGAGAATGCTTGATAAACTGCTGCTAGTTCTTGAATGAGAACGCCTATTGACCAACCATCAGAGATAGTGTGATGCATGGTAACAACGAGCAAATGCTTTTGCGCTTGCAAACGCAGCAGTTTTACCCGTAGCAGGGGTGCTTGGGATAAGTTGAAAGGTTGCTGGGTTTCCTCAAGGATAGAATTTTCGATTGCTGTACAGTCTACAATCGACAGTTTGATATCTAATTCGGGATGGATAACCTGAACTGGTTGCCCTTCCACAACTGCAAAGCTTGTTCGCAAACTTTCGTGACGCTTGATAATTTCGTTCAGACTTTGTTCTAAAGTTGCTGCATTCAGCTTGCCAGTTAAATGCACAGCAATGGGAACATTATAAAAAGGATTCCCTGGTTCTAATTGCTCTAAAAACCACAAGCGTTCTTGAGCTAGACACAGAGGTAAATGTTCATGGCGAGGAACAAATTTTAGTTCTGGCTTTTTCGGAGTTGTATTTGTTAATTGAATCTCTATTTGTCTAGCTAAAAAAGCGATGCTGGCATCTTCTAACAAGTCGCTAACAGATACAATCACCCCAAAATCTACTTCTATCTGATTCTTCAGATCAAAAGCCGTTAAGGAATCAATGCCCAAAGTAGTCAGAGGTTGCTGAAGTTGCACTTGGGATGGCGCTATTTTTAACACTTTGGCAACTAATTCTTGCAGATAAGATGTTAGTGCAAAGCTTGGCTTTTCTTCAAGACTCGTCTCGTTTTCTACAACATCTGAACTATCGAGAATACTTTTGCTCACTACTTCCAAACTGCCTGCAAGAAACTTGGCTTTACAAGCGCTGCGTTGAATCTTGCCGCTGGAAGTTTTGGGAATAGTACCCGGTTTAATTAATACTACCGCATAAACTTGCACCTCATGTTCAGAGGCTACTGCCTGACGAATTGCTGCGGTGACTTCCTCAAGATTCGGTTTGGCACGAAACTCTAACTCTTGCACCACACAGAGCCGTTCTTCATTGTTTACTTCCACCGCAAAGGCTGCAACACCGTTTCGCAATGCTGGGTGGCTGCGTTCTGCGGTTAGTTCGATGTCTTGCGGGTAGAGGTTGCGTCCCCGAATGATGATTAAATCCTTGGCTCTACCAGTGATGAAGAGTTCCCCATTGTGCAAAAAGCCTAAGTCTCCAGTTCTTAAAAAAGGTCCCTTCCCCGTATCTTTTAGGTAGGCGCGGAAAATTTGCTCTGTTTCCTCTACACGATTCCAATACCCATGACCGATACTAAAACCAGAAACCCAAATTTCACCAATTTCATCTGAGGCACAGCAAGTTAAGGTTTCAGGATTAGCAATGACTATCTGCTGTTCTAGAATTCGACCACATCCTACTAAAGAGTAGGAATTCTCGTCATCAGGATGAGCATCAATTACTTGGTTGCGTTGTAAGGCAGTTTTTTGGACGGTTTTCGTTACGGGTAAAGCTGTCTTGACAGCGCCAGAAACCATCAGAGTAGCCTCTGCCATGCCGTAGCAAGGATAAAAGGATTCTGGACGAAAACCGCACTCAGCAAAGGTTTGGGCAAACCGCTTCAAGGTTTGCTGCCGAATTGGTTCCGCACCGTTAAAAGCAACGCTCCAACTGCTCAAGTCGAGGGTTGAACGTTGTTCGGGGGTAATTTTCTCAACGCAGAGTTCGTAGGCGAAGTTGGGAGCGCCGCTGGTGGTTCCGCCATATTGGGAAATTGCCTGTAACCAACGGTAGGGACGCTGAAGAAAAGTCGCTGGCGGCATCATGATACAAGGGAAGCCGCCGTACAACGGTTGCAATATGCCGCCGATGAGTCCCATATCGTGGTAAACAGGGAGCCAAGTGACAAATTTGCTACTTGGCGAATGTTCCATGAAACGATAGGTCATGGCGGCATTGTGTAGCAGGTTGCCATGACTGAGCATTACGCCTTTGGGTGTGCCAGTGGAACCAGAGGTGTATTGCAGAAAGGCTAGAGTATCTCGTTCGATAACAGGCTCTTGCCAAGAATTTTCAATGCCAGGAGCGAGGTTATCGGTGGTCAGCCACTGAAGAATGTTTGTATCAGTTTTTTCAGCGAGTAGGGATTGTACCTGCGATAGGATGGTTGTTGTAGTCAGAGCGATCGCCGCTTGAGCATCTTTGACAACCGACAAAATTCTCGGACTGTTGCGTCCCTTGCGTGGTGGGTAAGCAGGAACCGCTACTACCCCAGCATATAAACATCCAAAAAAAGCTGCCAAGTAATCCAGTCCGGGTGGGTAAAGCAGTAACGCACGTTCACCACTTAAACCTAAAGCTTGAAGTTGAGATGCGATCGCTCTACTGCGTCGATCTAACTCTTGGTAAGTCAGCGTTGCTGCTTGTGTTTCGCCATCTGGCAAAAAGGTAAAAGCCGCTATCTCTGACTGTGTGGAGCTTCTGTAACCCAGAAGTTCAACAATCGTAGAACAGTTGTCACTAACAGGTATCATCTTACTTCAAAACCCTGATGCACACAAAGAATTCACATTCAGGCGGTTAGTCTACGTTCCCGCCAAAGCTTGTCACAAAGCAAGATATGAGGTGTTCGCGCGTTCTATCCGCTTGCGTCGTCCCAATGCCGTTGTGGTCAATGCCGATAAATTGCAAGGCTTTTGCTGCCAATCTCCATTTGCGTATTGCTATTAATTTTCAATTAACTTTAGTAGCTTAATGCAATTTTGTTCAGTTTGCAATCCCAATCTAATAACTACTATTTATCATTAAACGCAAACTAATTGACTTATAATGTCATATCAAAATATATTTCTATGGGTAGAGGTAAAAAAATATTTACATTAAGGCGCTCTCCAGTCAGGCGATCGCTTGCCCGTCAAACTACTACCAACAGCTTAAAAGCATTACTGTCAAAGCATTTTCAAACAATCAGCCAGCAAGAAGACAGTCATGGGGATAGACGAGTGTCTTAACGACTTTTGATAAGTACTTGCTCAAAGACTGATATTTATGATAATAAATTTCAATAGTCATATTTTTCGGGTGTAGATTGAAGTTCGCAGTAAAATACTAAAAATTTATAAAAGAATGAAAAACTCTTGCAATAGAGTACTGCGTCCTCGACTAGGATGCCAAGGTTGCTATTGGGTATGAGGACAAGAATGAAATTAGAGCTTTTATTAAAAAGCCTGTTACTTACAGGCTCTGTTGTCGTTTTACTAACAATTCCTGCCAAAGGTGAGGAGGTCAAAGTTGTAGATGCGAAGCGGTCTAGCACGCGAACTGATACTGGCGCTTCCAATCAACGATTACCTCTGCTGAGTTCAACACAACCACCAGCAATCAAAGAGATTCGCCAACTCAGTGAAATACAGCTTCCTCTCACCAATGCACAGATGCTGGTGCAATCGCCAAAACCAGGCGAAGCAACCCAAGAAGTTGTGGAAGTTACGCAAGTCAAGGTAAATCCAACCGAAAAAGGTTTTGAGATTATCCTACAGACTCCCAAAGGGCAACAATTGCAAGTATTGCCAAACAAACAAGGCAACAGTTATATCGTTGACATTCCTAACGCTCAACTGCGTTTGCCTTCAGGCAATACATTTCGCCAAGATAAACCAGTTTCTGGCATTACTGCTGTCACGGTAACAAACCTTGATGTCAACACAATCAGGGTGACGGTAACAGGTGAGGCAGGTGTGCCTACAGTGGAGTTATTTGACAGTAACGAAGGTCTAATTTTCGGCTTTACACCAGTTGCATCTTCCACAACGCCCCAGCCACCCCAAACACCTCAAAAGCCTGAACCTGAAAAGCCAGCGAGTCAACCCCAGCCAGAGCAACCTTCGGCTGACAGTAACGAACCAATTGAACTGCTGGTGACGGGTGAGCAAGACGGATACTTCGTTCCAGAAGCATCAACCGCGACAAAATTTGATGTCCCATTACGTGACGTTCCTGCATCTGTTCAAGTCATTCCCAAGCAAGTGATTGAAGACCGCCAGGTGGTGCGGCTGGGCGAACTGGCAAATAACGTCAGCGGCGTACAACGCCAAGAGACTTTTGGCGGACTGTCTTCCCAAGGTTACTATATTCGTGGGTTTTCGTCGGGGTTTGAAGCTCTCCGTAACGGTTTCAGAGATTTTGGATTCCTCAGTCCTCGTGATGTCGCCAACATTGAGCGAGTCGAATTTCTCAAAGGTCCGGCATCCGTGCTATACGGTAGCACTCAAAGTCTTGGTGGTGCCGTTAATACGGTAACTAAAAAGCCACTGCCAGACCCTTTTTATCAAGCAGGCGTGACGATTGGCAGCTACGACTTTTACCGCCCGACTTTTGATATAACAGGACCGCTGACAGAAAATAAATTTGCCCTTTACCGTTTAAATTTTGCCTACGAAAATGCCAATAGTTTTCGCGACTTTAATAAAAATGAAAGTATCTTTATCACTCCAGCAATTACCTTGAAACTAGGAGAGCGAACGAACCTCACATTGGAGTATGAGTACCAGAAGAACGACTTCACTTTTGATCGCGGCTTACCACCAGCAAAGGTCTCTTTTGATGTCCCCATTAGCCGATTTTTAGGCGAACCCGACCTCAATAATGCCGAATTTAATTCCAACACATTTACTTATGTCTTAGAACACCAAACCCGTGACAGAAACTGGAAATTTCGCCAAGGCTTTAACTTAATTAACGTCGATGCCATTGCCGAAGGAGTGCAACCCGACGCAGTAGATGATAATGGTCAGACAGTTCGGCGTAGATTTCGCAGAAACGATGATCAGCAAGAAAATATTTCATTCCAAAACGAAATTAGCGGCAAGTTTAATACCGGACCCATACGCCACAATATTCTGGTGGGTTTTGAGTATGCCAACTACCAATTAACTAGCGATTTAACCCGTCGTGACATCGCTGCAATTAATATTTTTAATCCGGTGTACGGTGCAAAGCCTAGCCCTGACATCAGAAGCCGTTCCTTCGACGAGTATGGTGCCGATAATGTGGCGGTATACATCCACGATCTCATCGAGCTGACACCCAATATAAAGTTTCTAGCAGGTGGTCGCTTTGACTGGGTTGATTCCTTCCGCACAGACTTGACAGCTACTAAAGCCTACGACGATCAAACCTCGGATTCTAAGTTTTCGCCGCGACTAGGCATTGTTTATCAACCCACTAATTCAACGTCGCTGTATGCCAGTTGGACAAATTCTTTCAATCCGATAATTTTGAGCCGAAGTCGCTTGAACGAACCTTTTAAACCAGAAGAAGGGGAACAATATGAGGTTGGCGTTAAGCAGGAGTTTTTCGACAAGCGCCTTTCAGCAACTTTAGCTTTTTTCGACATCACCAAGCAAAATGTGCTGACAAACGATCCCGATCCAAACTTTTCTGACGACTACAGCGTTCAGACCGGTGAACAAAAAAGCCGTGGTGTTGAACTGGATATCGCGGGTGAAATCCTTCCTGGATGGAGAGTGATTGTCACCTATGCCTATACAGATGCCTATGTCAGCGAAGATAACAATCCAGACCTGGTTAACGATCGCCTACAAGGTATACCATTCAATAGCGCCAGCTTATGGACAACCTATGAATTTCTACAAGGCAGCTTACAAGGATTGGGATTTGGATTCGGACTCGTTTACGCTGGTGAAAGGGAAGCGACTCTCCCAAATGATGTCAAATTGCCCTCCTATTTAAGAGCAGATGCCAGTGTTTTCTACCGACGCAATAATCTTAGACTTGGGCTAAACTTCAAGAATCTCTTTGATACCAAGTACTACAATTCTCAGGGCTTCTTTATTGTCCCTGCTGAACCTTTTACCGTGTTGGGAACGGTTGCTGTAGATTTTTGATAGCAGAAATTAAGGAAATCCCCCTATACTTTGGGGGATAACTATTTTGTTGTCTTCACCACTTTGATAGGATTCTAATACTAAGTAGGCGAAATTAAACGGAAAATATACTCTTGGCTTGTAGTGAGTGCTTCAGCACTCAAAGCAAGGGTTTTAAGCGGCTCTATCCGCTTACTACTATTAGGAGCGTTTATTTATGCCCATCTACTATAGGTTTCACAACTTGAAATAAGAGATTATGAATACTTTCTTTTGTGCTGAAGAGTCACGTCAAGCGGGAGAAGACATCATTGGAAATGGAGAGATTTCTCCAATATACGTACTAATAGAATGTCCAACTCCTTGGACGGCTAACGCCCTTAATTCCAAATTTATTCCGGCTAACTTAAGAGCTTTACAGAAAGAACTTGAGCAAGCTGAATTTCCCATTAACTTTTTGTTGATTTATAATGAAAACCTAAAGCAAGTTAATTCCACTAAATTCATAATTTATCGTCAAAAGTTTGGTTTTTCAAACGGTTACACCAAACAAGAGTTTAATGTTCCAGATATCAACGAAGTAGCTCCGGCATTAAAACAATGTTTGCTTGATGATAATCTGGCTCATCAAAACACAGAAAATCAGACTAGAGATATTTTAGTGTGTACTCATGGTAGCCGCGATAAATGCTGTGCCAAATATGGCAATACTTTTTATCGACAAGCTTTAACTACCGTTGCTAACTTATCTCTCAATCATATTCGTATTTGGCAAACTACTCACTTTGGCGGTCATCGCTTTGCACCCACTGCTATTGACTTCCCTGAGGGCAGATACTACGGCAGACTTGACCAAGCTTCATTTACTTCTATTTTAACACGAACGGGTGATATTAAAAGTTTAAAAAATGTCTATCGTGGCTGGGGAATTTTGCCATATCCAGCGCAAATATTGGAACGAGAAATGATGATGATGTATGGCTGGGATTGGTTTAGTTATAAACTAGCTTGTGAAATAGTTGACCAAAACGAAGATAATAGTTTCCATCGGATTGAACTAAGCTTTAAAAAAACTGACGATTTGGGTAGCGTCCAAGCTGATGTGATTTTGGATGAAAGTAAAACTCTTCAATTAATTGGGGACTGTCATAGTAAACACGCAGAAAAACTACCTCAATTTACTGTGAAAAATATTGTGCATTGTCAACCAGAAAATATGAAACTTTACTGATGATAAAACGCCTGCATCGTTCTATTAAGCTATTTCTCTTGATGTTCGTCACCTTCCTTCTGGTTACAGCTTGCTACGGCAAAACCAAAAACAGTGTCTCTCCAAAAATACAGTTAGCAGCATCTGAATGCCGAGTAATTCAGCATCAACTGGGAAAAGCTTGCGTTCCTATTAACCCGCAGCGTCTCATCGTTACAGACGAAATCACCTTAGATGCGGTGCTGGCGCTTGGCTTAAAACCGATAGCAGTAGCAGAGCCAAAATATGTAAGTAGTAAAGCTCGTCTGTTCGCTGGGAAAATAAAGGGTATAACTTCTATAGGAAAGGATGCTCAACTTAATATAGAAAAAATTGTGCAGTTACATCCTGATTTGATTTTAGGGTTTGCAGGCGTCGGCATCAACGCGCAGAATTACAATTTGTTTTCGCAAATAGCTCCAACAGTTACACTCAAAAACGTTCAAACTGCTTGGAAAGATACTTTCCAGCTTGTTGGTGAAATACTGAGTAAAAGTGAACAAGCTAAACAACTCCTTGCTCAGTATCAACAGCGAGTGGAAAAATTGCGGACTGTTATAGAACAATTGGGGAAAACAGAGGTTTCTCTGAGCCGCTTTTATGGAGGATGGCAAACTACAGAATTCCGCACTAAATTTTCGTTTCCTGGTAGTATTTTGGCAGAAGTAGGGCTTTCTATACCCGTGGCGCAACGTCAGCTTACTCATGCTGACGTACCTTTTGTACAGGTCAATCTGGAAAGTCTAGAATTGCTGGATGCAGATATTTTGTTTGTGGCGGTAGACCCTGGAGCGAAAGAAACCTTCAAAAAATATCAAACGAGCCAGCTATGGCAATTGCTGAATGTTGTTAAGAAAAAGCACGTTTATACTGTTGATTCTGGTTACTGGGTCTTTGGCAACATCCTATCAGCTAATGCCATCTTAGATGACCTGTTCAAGCATCTGCATAAAAATTAAATATGTGACAGCTTAATGACAAAAGAAATTGTTTCTGCTAGTATACGTAATTTTATCATCGTCTGGATTGGTCAGCTGGTTTCGACTATTGGCAGCAGCATGACCAGCTTTGCTATTAGTATCTGGGCGTGGGAAATTACAGGTCAGGCTACTACTTTAACGCTGGTGGGTTTCTTCACCTTGCTTCCAAGCATTTTAATTGCTCCTATAAGCGGGGTAATTGTAGACCGCACCAACCGCAAATTACTGATGATAATAGGTGACACAGTTGGTGTAGGAATGACGATTATCATCCTACTGCTGTATCTAACTAATCATTTGGAAATGTGGCATATTTATGTTACAAGCGCTGTCAGAGGAACTTTCGATCAATTTCAGTCCCTTGCTTACTCAGCATCAGTGGCGTTGATGGTACCAAAACGCCATTATGCTCGCGCTAGTAGTATGGAATTTTTGTCAAGTTATGGTGCCAGAATTGTAGCACCGGCATTGGCTGGATATCTTTACCATGTGATTAGCTTAGTTGGCATTTCCCTGATTGACATTTTTAGTTTTGCGATCGCCATTAGCACTGTACTATTAATACATATCCCCAACCCCCCAGTTCCGAAGACAAAACTCCAAAGTCGTACAGATATTTGGCAGGAACTGGTATTTGGTTTTCGCTACATTCAAGCACGCAAGAGTTTGCTAGCTTTGTTAGTTGTAGGATTGTTGTTCTGGTTTTCCCACGACATTGGTAATGCGCTTTATTCGCCGATGATTTTGGCACGTACGAAAAATAATGCTTTTGTACTAGGTAGCTTAGCTTCAGCAGCTGGTTTAGGTGGTGTTGCCGGAGCATTAATCGTCAGCACTTGGGGTGGTCCCAAGCGTCGCATCAATGGATTCTTATTCGGTATGGTGGGTGCAGGCTTGAGTAAAATGATTTTTGGTCTGGGTAATACACCCAGGATTTGGATTCCGGCTCAATTCTGCTCTTCCCTCAATTTTCCCTTAAATGGTAGTTCGGAAACAGCTATCTGGTTAGCAAAAGTCGCCCCTAATATCCAAGGTCGAGTTTTCGCCGCGCGATCGCTACTTTTGCAGTTTGTCTCAGCAGTAGCCTATTTGATTGCCGGACCACTGACTGATAATGTTTTGGAACCAGCGATGATGCCAGGAGGTATTTTAGCACCTGTTTTTGGCGGAATATTTGGTGTTGGCAAAAGTGCTGGTATGGCACTTCTGTATGTGTTTTCTGCTTTGTGTATGTTGCTGGTTGGCTTATGTGGATATAGCTTCCGGGAAGTGCGGGATGTGGAAAATATTGTGCCTGATTTTGATGCTGAACATTCTCAGCAAAGTTAAGGCGCCTAAGCAGCTACTAATCCTTGAACATTAAATGGCTCAGGTGTGACTCGAACACACGACCAAGGGCTTATGAGTCCCCTACTCTAACCAACTGAGCTACTGAGCCAGATTTTATCAATCCATCTCTAAATATAGCATAAAAATTCTGTCATAGCTAGCCCTTGACTCGATTATTTTTCGCTCAACGGGGAAATAGAGATTCGGGAGTAGGAAATAGAATGTTCACCACTCCCAGCTCACTACTCCCTCTTGCGGTGATGAAAAACGTTCCTAGGGAGTGAGTGCTTTCTCAACCAACGTAGACAGCCATTAACTACACGCGAGGGGGTAGGAAGGCTATTGGGTTAACAGCGCCCTTGCCTGATGCATGGATTTCAAAGTGGGTGTGTGGACCAGTGCTGAAGCCTGTGCTGCCCATTAAAGCAATTGTGTCACCTTGGCGAACCTGTTGACCTGCCTGCACCAGAATCTTGCTGTTGTGACCATAGCGAGTCATGCTGCCATCGGTATGGCGGATATCCACAACATTGCCGTAACCACCGCTATTCCAGCCAGCCTTTTCGATCACACCGTCAGCGGATGCGTAAATCGGTGTGCCTGTACCATTAGCAACGTCAATTCCCTTGTGTGGACGTCCCCAGCGCCTCCCAAAGCCAGAGGTAAAGACACCCTTTGCAGGCCAAATATAAGCCGTGGTCATGGTTGACGGGGCGGGTGTGTTCTCGTCAATCGCTCTGGGTAGGTATCTATCCACTGATGCCGTCAAAGGCGGTAAATCTGGAGAAACTGTTCTTCCGCGCATAGCCCCAAGGGATGCAGATGCATCGACACCGGCAGGAGGTGTGGCAATTCTCACGCTCGGTCTGTTGCCTGGGGCAGTCCACTCACGTGATGTTTGATTAGAAAAGAACTCTGGATTAATTGCGTCGTTATTAGGTCCAGTAGCACGGAATTCGGGCTTAACCGGTTGAGCGCTATAGTTTGGTGCCATCGGTCTGGGAACGGGGATCGGCACCGCGACATTATTCGGTCGAGAAACCGGGCTAGACACCGCGAAATTATCCGGTCGAGAAACGGGAATCGGTATCGCCACATTATCGCTTTGGGTTTCTGTGGGCACGACTACGTTACCAGTTTGTTGGGCGCGGTATTTCGCGCGTAATCTCTCGATTTCGTCTTGTAAGCTACGCAGACGCGGATTATTATTTTTTGCCCTTTGTGTTGCCTCAGGCGGCTTTTTAGCCAGCAGCATTTGGCTAAAGGCTTGTGGTGGTATTGGGCTGTCACCACCAATGCCATAACCGGGAGCAGTGGTAGTATCTGTTTTGGGCGTTATAGCCGTAGCCTGAAACTGGTTGTTGGCAATTACTGGTGTCGGTAGGGCAACAGTGCTGTTGTTAGCAATGACTGACGGCTGTGAAGGCGCTTTTAAAGTTGGGTTGACACTAAACGTGTTTGCACTCTTTGTGGCAACCTGAGGCGCACTGCTGGACTGCACAGGAGTTGGGTTAAGCGCCGCAGTTGGCACAGTAGCAGTGCTGCGGTTTTCTCCCGCCGGAACTGTCAGTTTTTGACTGATATGCAGTTCGTTGCCATTGGTGAGATTATTTGCCTTGATTAGTTCTGATACTGAAGTACCGAAATGAAGAGCGATCGATAAGAGTGTATCTCCAGGCTGAACTTCGTAGGTGGCAAGCGCTGATGGCGCTACAGGTGCGCTTGTCGCTGCTGTCGGCGTTGGTACTGGCGGGATCGACCCATTAAGCGCCTTCGCCTGCTTTAACCTCGATACGAGGCTTGCTTTGCTTGCATCAGTGAGCGTTTTTGACTGCTCTTGAGCAGTATTCGTTGCGTTCAACTGTGGCGTTTTTTCAACCACTGTCGTCGGCTGCGCTGCCTCAGTAGCAGCTTGTGATAAAACTTTGGTCTCCCCAGACCGCCACTCCGCCAGACTTTTTCTTAAACGGTTCGATTTTTCCTGTAAGCTGTTGAGTGCAAACTCTTGCTGCGCCTTCAGTTGAGGATTGACTTCACCGCTTGCTGCGCCCGAAGAAGCCACTGTTTGTGGTTGGGCATTTGAAGATTCGGTTTGAGCGCTCCTCACTCCCACACGTGGGAGTTGTTGTAATGCTGTGGACAGCTTTTTGGATTGCTCCGACGCATTTGCAGCCTTAATCCTCTCGGATACCACTTGCGGCTGGAAATTGAGGGAATTTTGCCCAGTCGCAGTTGTTCTAACTACTATCGGTGCAGGAACTTGCGAAAGATTTCCATTTGCGGCAAGCCATTTAGCTCCAAGCCCTGGCACCTGTGAAATTGCAGTTGGTTCCACTACTACGCCAGGACTTTCCAGCACGCTCACATTATTGGTGACGGCTTGGTACTTTGGTGTTTGTGTGGAGGCAAATTTCACCGTGGTGTTAGGAGCAGCAGGAATCGTTGAGGCTGTATTTTGATTGCCTACAGGAGCCGCTGCTTGGGCTTGGTCGCCTTGTCGAGTCACCAGAAGGCTGGTAGCTCCCATTGAAATTGCCAAACCAATCATGGCGGCTTTTGTCCGTACCCGACGGTTAACTTGTGGATTAACCATGTTTAGCTGTTCCACTGGGGCATCCTCGCTGGGGGTGTTTTCAAGCACAGCCTTCACTTTCTCCTTCAATGCTCGTTTCAAAGACGACCTCCTATGATCACTAGCGCTTAACTGACCTCGATTTTTAAGTCTGATACTAGTCAATGATTTAGATCACATCCAACTATTGATCAAGATCACACTCACCAAAGACACTTAGGCAAGATTATCTTGCTTCTCTGATTTAGACAAGTTCATACCGCTTAGCAAAACTTAATATTGCGGTGCTTACTTGTCCGTTCCACTCCTCACCACTTGGGAATTTATGCTTTTGCAGTTGTCTACTGCCTGTCTTGCTTTAATCGCTGGGAATGGACAAATACACATTTGCCAAGTCCACTATCGCTGCAAGCAAGTCCGTTTCTAAGACTTTACCGAAAAGCAATACCCCCTTCTGTAGATATCTTCTACATTTCTGCACCAAATCCGTCTTCCCAACAGGAGAATTTACGTTGATTATTCCCTAAAAACAACCGTATAAACTTGCAGGGACTTTTTCGTTGCTGAAAAATAACTTTTTCGCCAAAATAGCTCAAATGCTTCAGATGACAGGCTTTCATCGCTTTTGTTCCCAAAGCGGTCAAACTTCAAATTCATGAAAATCTATCATTCAAGTCTGGCATTTCCGGAAATTTTATATACAAATTTCTTATATAACTTACCCATTTTGTCAGTATTTCTCACTATAATTTGCTGATAACTACAAAAAAGTATACTAGCTAACATACTTGCTTAAGAAAAAACTAGGATTTTTCCTTAAACAAGTCATTTTCTCGCCTAATTGTCTAAACAATTATACTTAAGCTAACAATTACCTTGCCATCTTTGTTCACGCTTATTGTAAATACCCCAACTGACGACGGGCTTCAAACAAGCTCACTGCCACACTGACTGAAAGATTTAAGCTGCGAACGTTAGGCTGGGTCATAGGAATATGGACAGTGGCATCGCAAGCTGACAGAAGTGTTGACGGTAAGCCAGTAGTTTCACTGCCAAACAACAGCCAGTCCGAAGCTTGAAACTGAAAGCTTACATAATTAAAACTACCGCCGACGCTAAAGCCCAACAATCTGCCGCCGCGCTCATCATGTATGGCTTTAAACGCTTCTAGCGATTCGTGATAGTGTAGCTTCACATAAGGCCAGTAATCTAAACCTGCTCTTTTAAGGTAGCGATCGCTAATTTCAAACCCCAATGGTCCTACCAAATGTAATTCAGTACCTGTAGCCGCACAAGTACGGGCGATATTACCTGTGTTGGGAGGAATTTGCGGGTTAACTAAAACTACTTGCGGCATTTGCGATCCGATTAATCTATACAAAAAAACAATCTATCAATACTGTCAAATCTACCTGTAGATAGAGGGCATCTATAGGTTTTCTTAATAATCCTCAACCAATACCAATGATTAGATATTTAAAACAATGCAAGAACACTCCCAGAACAATATCTGAGAGTATTTTTCCCTTTTATGAAGAAATATTAATTTTTTTTGGGTAAGCTGGTGTCTTCTGTTTCCAGAGAAATTTCTCATTTGCCTAAAGACACCAGGTGCAGTGTTAACCAACCACAGGGGAACACAATTTGTTTTCTAGTTCAATTTCACGTTCGCGCGTGGCACGAATAGCTTGGGTGATGACGCAAGTCGTGTCAAAACCTACAGAATGCAGTTGCAACCACTGTTGAGCTTCATTGCCTTCCCGGAGGATTTTTTGTAAGGGCGAAAGGAAACAGCCAAAACCATGACGTTTGGCAATCGCCGAAACGTCATCGGCTAGTTCAGCAATCCAATCTCTGGCAACGATGCTTCTGCCATCTTGCCAATGTATCAACTGGGCATCGAGACTAGCAGATGCTGCTGCTGCTTCGTTGCTTGCTGTCAGCGATACTAATTCTACGTCGGAGAAGTTGCTTTGGGTTAACGGATCTAGTTGGGGATTTTCTATTATCTGCAACAAACGCGCTTCTAGCAAGGCGGTAATTGCTAGTAAAGCAATCGGATCTGTTACTAAGTCGCAAATTCGCAGTTCTAAGCGATTTAAATCGTAGGGACGGCGATCGCCATTTGGTCGTACAGAAACCCACAAATGACGAACGTTTTGCATTGTACCTGCTGCCAATTGATTTTCTACCCATTCAATATGGTGGGCGTGGCTGGCAAATAACGGCACATTAGCAGGCGTTTGCGGGAATAAGCCCCAACGGGTGGAGTGATACCCGGTTGTTTTGCCATCTATAAAGGGAGAAGAAGCACTTAAGGCTAAATACAAAGGCGCTTCTACGCGTACAATTCGACATGCCCGCATTAATATTTCCGGGTCACTGATGCCGACATTGATATGAACGCTAGCGGTGACTACTTTGGTGCCGTAGGTTTGCTCAATGTAGTCGTGATATGGGTTACTGGGGTCAGAACGAAAAAAGCGATCGCTACCACTCAAAGATAAAGTGCTTCCGGGAATCAGCGTGTAATCGCCCAATTCCTTGAGGTAGTTTCGCAGTTGCAACCTTGGACGCAACAGCGCACACAATAGCTGGTCATAATCATGCAATGGTGCGGTTATATATTCCACATTTCGGCTATCTGGCTCCCGCACAAATCCTTCCATTGACCCAACAATTTTGTCAGAGAGTCCGACGATTTCACCTTGAGGCGTGCCGGTGTACATTTCAATTTCAAAGCCTTTTGATAGCACCACTTTGTTCTCCTCGGCTCTCCTAGCTTATAAATTGTATCCAATAAGACGATTTTTTGCTTATATTAAAATTAATAATCAGCTAAAAATAAATCAAAAATATCTGGGTATGGGTATAAATTCCAAATTCCCTACTCCCCCTTTCGTTAGAGTCGATACTGCTGATAAATCTCACTCTCCGCGCGATGCACCAACGAGTGACGCCAGACAAGGGACTTCATATCGTCGCCGTACCCCCCACCGATGACACAGGCGACGGGGTAGCCAGCAGCCACGCAGGTAATCAAAACTGGCATTTCCCGGCGGAAAATGCCAGTTTCAGTTAAAGCTAATTTTGCCAGCTTGTCTGCCACATGGGGATCGACACCAGCATTTAAACTATTTTTTAGCTTTTAAGGTTTTATACTTTGCGCCTTTGAGGTTGTCAGGAGCGTGTTTTGGGATTTAGCACGCTTGAGCTATAAATTTCTCAGGCGTGTTGAGATGTGGTTGGGTAATGGCGAGACGCAGAAACTCGTGCCAGACTTTATCGCTGATTAACTTTATAGCAGTCTGACGATTGTTAGTTGCGATCGCCCCCATAACTTGACACCATGCTTCTCGCAATGACTCGATAAAAGCTTCTTCACCTGAAACCTGACTGAGCAATGAAAGTGCCGTTTTAAAACTTGCTGAATCCACTGATACCTGATTCGACCTTAGTCCCTGACGTATCACCAAAAGCCACACAGGCAAAAGTTCCAGCCAGTTATTCTGCTGTATCACGTTGAGCGCCATTTCTTCCATACCCAGCGCACCCCACACGCATAGAGGCTCTACAGCTAGTTTATGATGGCGGTTTTGTACAGCATTTTGCCATAATTGCTGCGCGTGGTTTTTGAAGCGATTAGCGAGAAATTCATAGGCTTCCTGGACTTGATTAGGAATTGTAACTTTATAGACTGATATCAAATCCGGATGATTACACATAGTATAATAGTCTGAGTGGATTTAGTTA